>JBHIBI010000117.1:0-4439 GCA_046758985.1 Dehalococcoidia bacterium | reverse complement strand
GTGGTCTTCCAGGAGGTGCCCAAGGAGCACTGGGCCCAGGCGGGGGTGCTGGCCTCGGATAAGAGCCCCTAGCTGCTCCAAATCGAGGGGTACCGCCGGGGGTAGGCTTGACCTTGGGACGGCAGGGCTCTTACAATGGAGGAAAGGCCCATGGGTGGCAGCTCTTTTGTCCAAAGCGGTGACTCTTTGGCAACTTGACAACGATGGCGAGCTACCGCTACATTTCCCTGTGGCATGTGGCCCGCTAGCTCAATTGGTAGAGCAGCGGACTCTTAATCCGCGGGTTAGAGGTTCGAGTCCTCTGCGGGTCACCAAGCTCTGGCCTGGCGACAGCAGGGCTCGATGGTGTGGGGGAAGTGTCGAAACTGGTAGACGAGCATGATTTAGGATCATGTGCCGCAAGGCGTGGGAGTTCGAGTCTCCCCTTCCCCACCATCAGTTCGAGACGACGGATACAGGGTGGAGCGAAGATGGGGGAGGGAGACTGAAATTGGTGAGGGTGAAGGAGGTGCTGTGGGCATGCTCTTGGAGGTGAAGGGCCTCAAGACCTACTTCTACACGGAAGAAGGGGTCGTCAAGGCCGTTGATGGCGTCTCCTTCGACCTGCAAGAGGGCGAGACCCTGGGCCTGGTGGGTGAGAGCGGCTGCGGGAAATCGGTGAGCGCCCTCTCCCTGATGCGCCTGATCCCCAACCCTCCGGGCAAGATTCTGGAGGGGGAGGTGATCTTTGACGGGGTGAATCTCCTGAAGATCGATGACGAAGAGATGCGGCACATCCGGGGCAAAGAGATTGCCATGGTCTTTCAGGAGCCCATGACCTCCCTGAACCCGGTACTCACCATTGGCAGACAGCTCACGGAGGCCCTGGAGCTCCATCTGCACATGGATCGCCAGGCGGCGCAGCGACGGTCCCTAGAGCTCCTGGAGATGGTAGGTATCCCCGACGTGGAGCGCCGCCTGCCGCAGTACCCCCACCAGTTCAGTGGTGGTATGCGGCAGCGGGTCATGATTGCCATGGCCCTGAGTTGCAACCCCAAGCTGATTCTGGCTGACGAGCCCACTACCGCCCTGGATGTTACCATTCAGGCACAGATCCTGGAGCTGATGAAGGAGCTCACCACGCGACTGGGAGTCGCCCTGGTTATCATTACCCACAACCTGGGAGTGGTGGCCCGCTACTCCGACCGGGTGAACGTCATGTACGCCGGTAAGATCATCGAGCGGAGCACCGCCAGGGAGGTCTATAAGAACCCCCGCCATCCCTATACACTGGGACTGCTCAAGTCAGTGCCCCGACTAGACATGCCCAAGAAGGAGCACCTTGACCCCATCGAGGGCCAGCCGCCCGACCTGATCAGCCTGGACCAGGGGTGTAGTTTTCGGGAGCGCTGTCGGTACGCCATCGAGAAGTGCGCCCAGGAGTTTCCACCCCTTGCTCCCGTCGGGGACAACCATTACTCGGCGTGCTGGATAGCGGACAAGCTGGGTTCTAAGGCAAAGTAAGGGGGCCGCCAATGCAGACAACGGCACAGGGGCAACAGGCCCCAGTTACCTCCGGGGACAACGTCCTGTTAGAAGTACACAACCTGAAGATGCACTTTCCCATCACTGCGGGGATCATCTTCCAGCGGACCGTGGGTCTCATTAAGGCCGTGGATGATATAACCTTCTTCATCCGGAGAGGGGAGACGCTGGGCCTGGTGGGAGAGAGCGGTTGTGGGAAGACTACCACCGGGCGCTGTATCCTGCAGCTCTACCGCCCTACCTCTGGGAGTATCTTTTTCGAGGGCCAGGATCTCATAGCTTTGAAGTCCAGCGCGATGCGGACCATGCGGCGGAAGATGCAGGTTATCTTTCAGGACCCTTACAGCTCGCTGAACCCCCGGATGACCGCCGGCAGCATCATCGGCGAACCCCTCATTATCCACAAGCTCACCAAAGGCAAGCAGGAGTACCGGGACCGGGTGGCTGAGCTGCTTACCATCGTTGGCCTGAACCCCTATATGGCCGACCGGTACCCCCACGAGTTCAGCGGTGGTCAGCGGCAGCGCATCGGCGTGGCCCGGGCCCTGGCAGTGGAACCCAGCTTCATTGTGTGCGACGAGCCCGTCTCCGCCCTAGACGTCTCCATCCAGGCCCAGATCATCAACCTGCTGGAGGAGCTTCAGACCCAGTTCAATCTCACATACCTCTTCATCGCCCACGACCTCTCCGTCGTGCGCCATATCAGCGACCGGGTGGCGGTGATGTACCTGGGCAAGATCATGGAGATAGCCGACCGTAACGTCCTGTACGAGAACCCGCTGCACCCTTATACTAAGGCGCTCCTCTCGGCGGTCCCTATCCCCGACCCTATGCTAGAGGCGACGCGGGAGCGGATTATCCTGACTGGCGACGTCCCTAGCCCACTGAACCCGCCCTCGGGCTGCGTGTTCCATACGCGTTGCCCCATCGCCATCGAGGACTGTAAGCAGATCATCCCCGAGCTGCGGGAGGTAGAGCCCGACCATTGGGTGGCCTGCATCCGGGTGTAGCGTTGAACTCCTAAGTCCCGACTGGGGTCAGGGCCCTCCCGCAGTGGAGGGCCTTCCTCTTTTGCGGCACCAGCAGCGAGAGGGCCTTGGTTCCTTGTGACACGAGGAAGCCTATGCTACCATGAGCCCTGAGATGGCGCTGGAGCACATCAGGAACTTCTGCATCATCGCCCACATCGACCACGGCAAGTCCACCCTGGCTGACCGCTTCCTGGAGCTGACGGAGACCATTGCGCTCCAGGAGATGACGGAGCAATTCCTGGACCAGATGGCCCTGGAGCGGGAGCGGGGCATCACCATCAAGGGGAAGGCGGTGCGGATGCTCTACCGCCGCCCCTCTGCAGCAGGCTCAGGGCACCGTCAGGAGCAGGAGTATATGCTCAACCTCATAGATACCCCTGGCCACGTGGACTTCAGCTACGAGGTCTCCCGGGCCCTGGCCGCCTGCGAAGGGGCTATCCTGGTGGTGGATGCCAGCCAGGGTGTCGAGGCCCAGACCATCGCCAACGCCTTCCTAGCCATGGAGCACAACCTGACCCTCATTCCCGTGGTCAACAAGATCGACCTGCCTGCGGCCCAGCCCCAGCAGGTGGCTCAGCAGTTGCAGCAGGCCCTGGGCTTCCAGCCCCAGGAGGTGCTCTTCGCCTCGGCCAAGGAGGGCACCGGCGTGGTCCAGGTGCTGGAGGCAGTGGTGGAGCGGGTCCCTCCTCCCCAAGGGGACCCGGCCACACCCCTGCGTGCCCTCATCTTTGACTCGGTATACAACGCCTACAAGGGGATCGTGGCCTACGTGCGGCTCTTTGAGGGCTCCATCCACCAGGGCGACCAGATCCTGCTCATGGCCAGCGGTCGCGCCACCGAGGTGGTCGAGCTGGGTACCCTCACCCCCAAGGAGACCCCCGCCTCCTCCCTCTCCGCTGGCGAGGTGGGCTACATCGCCACCGGGTTGAAGAACGTGGCGGAGTGCCGCGTGGGTGATACCGTCACCCTGGCACGGGAGCCGGCGGCTGAGTCCCTGCCGGGCTACAGGCCCATGAAGCCCATGGTCTTCGCGGGTGTCTACCCCATCGAGGGCGGCGACTACCAGGCGCTGCGGAATGCCCTGGAGAGGCTCCAGCTCAACGACGCCGCCCTGCGCTTCGAGCCGGAGAGCAGCCCAGCCCTGGGCTTTGGCTTCCGCTGCGGCTTCCTGGGGCTGCTGCACCTGGACATAGTCCAGGAGCGGCTGGAGCGGGAGTACGGCCTGAGCATCATGGCCACGGCCCCCAGCGTGGCCTACCAGGTGCTCCTGACCAGCGGCGAGCTGGCGGAGGTGGACAACCCCTCCCAGTTGCCGCCGCCGACCCGCATCCAGGAGATCCGCGAGCCCTGGCTGGAGCTCACCATCGTGACCCCTTCCCAGTTCATCGGGGCCATCATGGAGCTGATGTCCTCGCGCCGCGGCGAGTACGGGCGGATGGAGTACCTCCCCGGCGGGAGCACAGACGCGGAGGCGGGGCCAGGGCCCTTTAGCGAGGCCCGGGCGGTGCTGAGCTATCACCTCCCTTTCGCGGAGATGCTGGCCGACCTGTACGACCAGCTCAAGTCCCGCACTCGGGGCTACGCCTCCCTGGACTACACCTTCGCTGGCTACCGCGTCGCGCCCCTGGTAAAGCTGGACATCCTGCTAAACAACCAGCCCGTGGACGCCCTCTCCAGCATCGTCCCCCGGGAGAGGGCAGAGCAGTACGGCCGGGCCCTGGTGGAGCGGCTGCGGGCCCTCATCCCCCGGCAGCTCTTCGAGGTGCCCATCCAGGCGGCTATCGGCGGCCGGGTCATCGCCCGGGAGACGGTACGAGCCCTGCGCAAGGACGTGCTGGCCAAGTGCTACGGCGGCGACGTGACCCGCAAGCGCAAGCTGCTGGA
>JBHIBI010000116.1:0-4538 GCA_046758985.1 Dehalococcoidia bacterium | reverse complement strand
CCACGCCGCCCAGGACCGAGGCCCCGCCTACCTCGTTGAGGAAGATGTGGGACCAATGGCCCACGATGACCTCGTCACCCCGGCGGGTGTGGGTTAGCACGGCCAGGAGGTTGCTCATAGAGCCGCTGGCGGTGAATACGGCTGCCTCCTTGCCCATCAGCTCTGCTGCCAGGGCCTCCAACTGGTTCACCGTCGGGTCTTCGCCGAAGACATCGTCCCCACACTCGGCCTCAGCCATGGCCCGGCGCATCTCCGGGGTGGGCAGCGTCACGGTGTCGCTGCGAAGGTCAATCACCTTCATCGGTCCCTCCTCCTGGTGGCAAGAGCGGGTACTGTGGCGACTCTCACGGGTGCTCCCTATTCTAGCAGCCGTGCTTGCCAAACGCCAGAGCGGGTCCGTATGATGAAGGAGGAGAGCGATGAGAGAGCCCGTGGGGTTGGAACTGGTACCCGGAGCTGACCCCTCATGGCGAGGCCATGGAGGGGAGCCGGTGCGCCGCGTGGCGGACTTCTCCGGTGCGGTATTCCAGCGCTCGAGAGCTCAGGTGGGAGAAAGCTGACCCATGGGTGAACTGTTGAGGCGCTCCCGTCGGGCTACCCTCAGCCAGATGCCCTGGTACGCCGACCCTCTCATCATCCCCATCTTCGCCGCAGTCTTCCTGCTGGACCGGCTGACCAAGGTCCTGGTAGTGAACACCCTGGCCGTGGGGGAGTCCATCCCTCGCGAAGGCATCTTCCGGGTCACCTATGTCCGCAATACCGGCAGCGCCTTCGGGCTGTTCCCTGACCAGACCATGTTTCTTATCGTGGCCTCGCTGGTGGGGATCGGCATCCTCATCCTACTCTACCGCAACCATCCCTACCGGAGCTGGCTCCTGCGGTTGAGCCTGGGGCTGCAACTGGGCGGGGCCACAGGCAACCTGGTAGACCGGGTCCAGCTCTCTGCGGTGATCGACTTCATCGACCTGGGGTTCTGGCCGGTGTTCAACCTGGCCGACGCCTCCCTGGTGGTGGGGCTGAGCATGCTGGTCTGGGTCTCTCTGTCCGACCGCCGGCGGCGCCGTTGGTTTGGGCAGCCAGCCCTGGCAGATCCCTGGGATCTGCCCCAGGGGAGCGAGGGTGAGCTGGAAGAGCTGCTGCTGGAGGAGGAGTTCCCGACCACCAGGGAGCTGGTGGCCGAAGAGGAGGGGGAGCGGCTGGACAGCTTCCTGGCCCGGCGGGAGCCTGAGCTGTCGCGCTCCAGGTTGCAGCAGCTCATCCAGGAGGGGCTGATCACCGTAAACGACCGGTTGGCAAAACGAGCCACCCGGGTCAGGGCGGGCGACTGGGTCCTGCTGACGATGCCGCCCCCGGAGCCGGTGGGGCTGGAGCCCGAGGTGGTGCCTCTGGAGGTGGTCTACCAGGACGAGGAGCTGATGGTGGTGGAGAAGCCGCCGGGGCTGCCAGTGCACCCTGGGCCGGGGCACCCCGCGCATACCCTGGTGAACGGCCTGCTGGCCCTCTGCCCCGACCTGAAGGGCATCGGTGGGGAGCTGCGGCCGGGTATTGTACACCGGCTGGACAAGGATACGTCGGGCCTGCTGGTGGTGGCCAAGACTCAGCGGGCCCACCAGCACCTGAGTGCGCAGCTCAAGGAGCGCCGGGTGAGCAAGGGCTATACGACGCTGGTGACCGGGCGGCTGGCGCAGGAGGAGGGGCTTATCGAGGCCCCCATCGGCCGGGACCCCAGGGACCGGAAGCGCCTGGCGGTGGTGCCCGGCGGGCGCGAGGCCTCTACCCGCTACCAGGTCCTCCAGTACCTTAACCAGTACACCCTGGTGGAGGCCTTCCCGCTGACCGGCCGCACCCACCAGATCCGGGTCCATTTCGCCTCCCTGGGCCATCCCCTCTTGGGCGACCCGCTCTATGGGAGGGCAAGCCCTGTCCTGGGACGCCAGTTCCTCCACGCTCACTACCTGGGCTTCCACCACCCCGTCAGCGGGGAATGGCTGGAGTTCCGCTCGCCCCTGCCTCCGGACCTCCAGTGGGCCCTGGCGGCAGTGGAGGCAGGGGTGTAGCCAACACCATGACGAAGGAGGGTGCCATGCCGTTCAAGAACCTCATCGTGGAGCAGCGAGGCCGGGCGGTCTCGGTGGCTATCAACCGCCCCGAGCGGATGAATGCCTTCGACCAGGCCACGGCGGACGAGTTCGCGGAGGTGTTCTCTGCATACCGGGACAACCCGGAGCAGTGGGTCATGATCATCACCGGCGTGGGCGAGAAGGCCTTCTGCGCCGGGGTGGACGTGAAGGACCTGGCGGTTCACCAGAACGAGACCCAGAAGGCCAGAGAGTACCACCTGTGGAAGCCGGCTGCCGACCTGATGCAGTCCATCCACAAGCCCTTCATCGCTGCGGTGAACGGCTGGTGCGTCGGCGGCGGGTGGCACCTGGCAGCGGACAGCGACATCATCATCGCCTCGGAGAACGCCGTCTTCATGGACACCCACGTGAACCTGGGCCTGGTCAATGGGGTGGAGTCCACTGCCATGGCCTTCAAGATGCCACCAGGCGTGGTGCTGCGCATGGTCATCGAGGGGCGGCACTGGAGGGTGAGCGCCCAGCAGGCCCATACCTGGGGGCTGGTGACGGAGGTGGTGCCGCCGGCGCAACTGATGCCCCGGGCCTGGGAGATCGCCCAGCATATCGCCGAGGAGTCAGCGACGCTGGCGGTGCAGGCCTCCAAGAAGGCCGTCCTGGGTGCCCTGAGCCGCGGCCTGCACGAGGGGTTGGCCTATGCGTGGACGGTGCTGCCGGAGACCTGGGGGACCGAGGATATCCTGGAGGGCCCTCGTGCCTTCGTGGAGAAGCGCAAGCCTCAGTTCCAGGGACGCTAGCCATAGCCTTCGGCTCGCCGGGGTTTGACCGGTCGCCTGCTCCAGGGTATCATAACCCCCGAGAGCTAGGCGGTACGAGGCTGCTGAGGAGGTGTGCCATGGCACGGGTCATCGAGGTGCAGGACCGGAGTGCCTTCCGGGAGGGGATGAAGCAGGCCCTGACCATTGATCCCAAGAAGACGGTGGTCCTGACGGTGGACATGCAGCGGGAGTACCTGGACATGGAGATCGGCGGCTCCCCCGTCCTGCCTGAGGAGGCCGAGCGGGTGCTGAAGCACGCCAAGGAGCTACTGACCTTCGCCCGGCAGCAGGGCATCCCCGTGGTCCACGTGTACGTCGCCCGGCGGATGGCGGAGATCGAGGCCGGGCTGGTGCACAACGCCTACTCCAAGGCCGGCCAGCAGGTGAGGCTCTCCCAGCTTCCCCATGCCCCCATCAGCGAGCTCTTGGACCGGGTCGAGGGGTCGCCTCAGAGCCAGGTGCCGGTGGAGCTGGTGGAGCCCAGCGACCTTCACGTGACCACCAAGAAGACCTTGGACGGCTACTTGGGCTCCGACCTGGATATGCTCCTGGGCCGGGCCCTGAAGCCAGAGACGGTGGTGCTCACCGGCATCAACACCGACACCTGTGTTTACGCCACCACCTTCTCCACGGCCAACCGGGGCTATAAGCCGGTGGTCATCTCCGACTGCGTGGCCAGCATGCGGGGCAAGGACAGCCACCAGATGGCCCTGGAGCTGATGGCCCGCAGCATCGCCTGGGTGCTGACGGTGGAGGAGTTCAAGGAGAAGGTGCTGGCAGGCGCCCGGGTAGGGGTAGCGTAAGGGCACCTCCTCCCCAGGTCTATAACCCCCAGGAGGTAGTGCCGTGGCCGATGAGCATATCATCACCAACCTGGTCAAGTCCTACACCAGTGGCACGCCGGGCAGGTCGCTGAACAACGCGCGGATGCACCACCTGGTGGTGGATGGCCCTCCCTACGCTGGCGGCCCTGGAGAGGAGCTGACCCCGGCGGAGGTCTTTTTGTCGGGGGTCTCCGCCTGTGCGGTGCTACTAGTGGAGCGGGCCGCTCAGCAGTCCGGGGTGCCCTTCCAGCGGGCAGAGGTCGCCATCGAGGGGCTGCGCGACACCCGGGACATCGACGAGGTACCCGCCCATTTCGAGAACGTCAAGATGCGCTTCGAGCTGTGGGGGCCGGTGCAACGCCAGGCCGAGGAGCTGGTGGCCACCTACCAGCACCGTTGACCCCTCTACCAGACGGTCGCCGTGGCGACCGAGGTCAGCGTCGAGGTGGTTGCTCACCCGGGCTAGCGGTTGGCCGCAGAGGTCTACGTGCTTCTAGACGGGACGTGAGACCCTTCGCTCCCAGTCTACCAGATGCTGCGGTTGCTCGGAGGTTTAGAGTATGACCGGCCCGGAGTGGGAACTCAGACTACTTGATGCTTCTAGCCCTTTGGAAAGTTCCGTTGCAAGCCTGGCTCCACGCTGATCCAATAATGGGCAGATCATCGCGTCAATAAGCGTTCTCCCGACCAAAGAACGGCCATTGACAGCAGCTAGGCCTGTGTCTATGGTTGGGCTTGTTCAGACCGCTGTCGATAGGAACGCCACCAAGGCGACGACCACCAAATACCTGCCCTTAGGTTGGTGCGTTTCTGTCAGC
>JBHIBI010000115.1:0-4570 GCA_046758985.1 Dehalococcoidia bacterium | reverse complement strand
TGGGGCTCCTCACTGGGCTCTGCCTCCGGTGGGGGCACCTGGACTGCCTGGGGCTCCTCACTGGGCTCTGCCTCCGATGGGGGCACCTGGGCAGCCTGGGGCTCCTCCACAGGCTCTGCCTCCGATGGGGGCACCTGGGCAGCCTGGGGCTCCTCCGCGGGTTCTGCCTCCGGTGGGGACACCTGGGCAGCCTGGGGCTCCTGCTCGGGCTCTTCAGCAGGGGCGGGCTCAGATATGGGCTCCTGGACTGCCTGGGGCTCCTCGGCAGCGGTCTCTGCCTCCGGTGGGGACACCTGGGCAGCCTGGGGCTCCTCACTGGGCGCTGCCTCCGGTGGGGGCACCTGGGCAGTCTGGGGCTCCTCTTGGGGCTCGGCTTCTTGGGCGGGCTCGGGTGCTGCTACGGGGGCAGCCTCGGGCTCCGCCACCGCGGTGGCTACCGGAGTTGGCTCCGTCTCGGTGGTAGTCACGGCGGCGGGGACTGCTGCTGGCACCGGCTCCGCCCCGGGCTTGGGTACCTCCGTCTTCACGATGAGGAAGCGGAGTACCGGCTCCAGAAGCCTCAACTGGGCCGTTATCTCTCCCAGCAGGTGCCGGTCTAGCCGGAGGCGCGCCAGGAAGTAGTTGCCCTCGACAAACTTGTGGCCCGCCTGCCGAATGGTGTAGGCGAACCGTCGCATGCCCCAGGGCTCTTCCTGGTAGACCGTGCCTCCCCGGTCGGTGCAGAAGGCCTTAACGCGTTCCCACACGCCGGAGGCCTCCTCGCGGCCGAGCATAGGGTTCAGGATGACCACCAGTTCATAGTCCTGCAACGTTACCTATCCCCCCTTCCCTTCAGGGGTATTATACCATTGTGCCTCGGCTTTGCCACCTCACATCCCTGCGTGACGAGAGGATCATCCGTCCAGGCCGGGGACGGGGAAGCGGGAGGTTAGCCCCTCTACCTCCGCCCGCACCCCCTGCTCTACCTTCTGATCCCCCAGGTGCGTCAGCATCCGTACGATCATCCAGGCTATCTGTCGGCTCTCCTCCACTGCGAAGCCGCGGCTGGTGATAGCTGGGGTACCCACGCGCAGGCCACTGGCCACCCGGGGGGGGCGGGGGTCGAAGGGGATAGCATTCTTGTTGACCACGATGTTCACCCGGCCCAGGGCTTCCTCGGCCTCCTGCCCAGTGATGCCCAGCGGGTTCAGGTCTACCAGCAGCAGGTGGTTATCGGTGCCGCCGGAGACGATGCGTAGCCCTCCACGCGCCAGCTCATCGGCCAGGGCTCGGGCGTTCTCCACAATCTGTCGCTGATAGCGGGCGAACTCGGGACGGAGGGCCTCGCCGAAACAGACCGCCTTGGCAGCGATGATGTGCATGAAGGGCCCGCCCTGGGTGAAGGGAAAGACGGCCCGGTCGATCTTCCGGGCCAGGTCCTCGGTGCTCAAGATGAGCCCGCCTCGGGGTCCCCGCAGGGTCTTCTGGGTGGTGGAGGTAACCACCTGGGCGTATGGCAGGCAGGATGGGTGCACGCCCGCAGCGATGAGGCCCGCGATGTGGGCCATATCCACCAGCAGCAGGGCGCCCACCTCGTCGGCGATCTCCCGGAAGCGTGGAAAGTCAATGATACGCGGGTAGGCGGTGGCGCCGGCCACGATGAGCTTGGGCCGGTGCTCCCGCGCTAGCTGCTGCACCTCGTCGTAGTCGATGAGCTCGCTCTCCCGGTTCACGCCGTAGGAGACGAAGTTGTACAGCTTGCCGGAGAAGTTGATGGGGCTGCCGTGGGTCAGATGGCCCCCCTGGTCCAGCCGCATCCCCATTACGGTGTCTCCGGGCTCCAGCAGGGCGAAGTAGGCCGCCATGTTGGCCTGGGCCCCGCTGTGGGCCTGGACGTTGGCGTGCTCCGCATGGAACAGGGCCTTGGCCCGGTCGATGGCCAGTTGCTCGGCGACGTCCACGAACTGGCAGCCGCCGTAGTAGCGCTTGCCGGGGTAGCCCTCGGCATACTTGTTGTTCATCAGCGAGGCCTGGGCCGCCAGGACCGCCCGGCTGGCGTAGTTCTCCGAGGCGATGAGGACCAGGCTCTTACGCTGGCGCTGGTTCTCCTGCTCCAGGGCCAGGGCCACCTCCGGGTCGCTGTCCACTAGGGTCACCACGGCTCCTCCTTCCTCAAGCCGCAGGAAGAAAAGGGAGAGCCCTTCCCGTTCCGCAGGCTCCCCTCGAAACTAGCTGCACACAGTAGCAGGCCTGCTCGTAGTTTAGCCTTCTCCTGGAGCCCCTGTCAACGATGTCCCTTTGCTTCGCCTGCGCTCTACAGGGGCTCCGGCTGGATGAGGCCGTAGTCGCCATCCTCACGCCGGTAAAGGACGTTATAGGAACCCGTCTCGCCGTTGAGGAAGAGGAAGAAGGTGTGGCCCAGGAGCTCCATCTCCAGGGCTGCCTCCTCTACCGTCGTGGGCTTCATGGGGAAGCGCTTCATCCGCACCACCTTGCCCAGGCTTGTCAGCACCTCCCGGGACTCCGGTTCCTCCTCTCCGTTTGGGCCACCTTGAGGGACACGGCGAGGCCTGACCCTGCTGCCCCGTTTCGCCTGCTCGCTCCGATAGATCTGGGCCTTGAGCCGTTGGGCCCGCCGGTCCACCACGTCCACCACCGCATCGAAGGCGGCCTGGACGTTGCGCCCTCGCTCCTCGGCCCGCAGGATGGTGCCCTTCACGTCCAGGGTGATCTGGGCGGAGACCTGGTCCTTCTGAGACCGCGTGGACTGCCGCACCAGCTCCACCCGGGCCAGGGTGATCTCTGGAAGATGGCGGCTCACCCGGTTAACCTTTCTGGAGATGTACTGGCGCATGTGCTGGTTCAGGTCCAGGTTCCTGGCGTGGAGAACGAGCTCCATGATACTACCTCCGGAGCAGGGTGAGCGCTCACTCCTGGGGGGCCCGCTGCCCTTATTATCTCACTTCTGGCCGCTGATGGAAGGCCGGGGCAGCCCTGGGACGCTGTGGGGTCAAGAGCGTCTCAAGCCCGCCGGCCCGGGGGCTTGAGAAAGGGTGCTAACCGGTGCATGATAGGGCCGTTGTGGAGCGAGGAGCCACGAAACGGAGCACAGGCAGTCGGCTTAGCCATGTGACCCACTGGGCCCTGGGCCTGCTGTTCCCGGCCCAGTGCGTCGGCTGTGGCACCTACGGCAGCTTCCTCTGCGCCCCCTGCCAAGGCTCGCTACCCCGCCTGGAGCCTCCCTTCTGCCGCCTCTGCGCCGAGCCGGTTCGGCAGGGGGACCTGTGTCGGCGTTGCACCGGCACGCCCCTGGCCATCGAGGGTATCCGGGCCCCCTTCCTGATGGAGGGTGCTATCCGGGAGGCTGTTCACCGGCTCAAGTACCAGAACCTGCGGGCCATCGCCCCGGTGTTGGGGGAACTCATGGCCACCTACGTGGAGGCCAACCCCTTCCCCGCCGATACCCTGGTCCCGGTGCCGATGCACCCCAAGCGGCTGCGCCAGCGAGGCTATAACCAGTCGCTGCTGCTGGCCCGGGGGGTGGGGGAGCACCTTGGGCTGCCGGTGGCGGAGGATGCGCTGGTGCGGAAGAGGGACACGCCACCACAGGCCTCCTCCAGTAGTGTCGAGGAGCGTCTCAAGAATGTGGAGGGAGGCTTCCGGTGCCAAGGCGGTGCCTTGGAGGGCAAACGGGTAGTGGTCGTGGACGACGTCTGCACCACGGGGAGCACGCTACAGGCGTGCGCGGCGGCCCTGAAGGAGGATGGCGCTGCCTCGGTGTGGGGGCTGGTGCTGGCCCGAGAGGCTTGAACCTTGCCTGTTCGTTCACCAGTCTCTACAATGAAGGCGCTTACGAGAGAGGCACCAAGCCCTGGGCTGGGCGGTCGCCAAGAGGAGGGAGAGCGATGACGGTCCCACGGGAAACGCTGGTGAAGATCTACCGCGATATGGTCCGGACACGGGCCCTGGATGAGAAGCTCATCGAGTTGTACCACGGGAAGAAGCTGATCGTCTCCTGGCACAGCGGCATGGGCCAGGAGGGCCTCTGCGCCGTCTACTCGCAGCTTCACTCCGATGATTACTGCGGCTACACGCACCGGGGCTGCTACGTCTGGGTCTGCAAGGGGATGAGCATGCGGGAGATCCTGGCCGAGTTCGCCGGCAAGATCACCGGGTGCGCCAAGGGCAAGGGCGGCACCCATATCGTCTCTATGAAGCTGGGCATCTTCGGGCGGAGCGGCATGCAGGGGGGCCACTTCCCCCTCTTGACCGGTGCTGCCAAGGCCATTAAGCTGCGGGGCAGCGACCAGATAGCCGTCTGCTCCTTCGGCGAGGGTGCAGCCACCAGCGGCCTCATGCACGAGGCCCTCAACCAGGCCGCCATCTGGCGCCTCCCCGTCCTCTACCTCTGTGAGGCCAATAACTTTTCTGAGTCCAGCCGTCTGGAGGAGGTCTGGGCACAACCAGACATCGCCAAGATGGCCTTTCCCTACAACATGGCCTCCGCCACGGTGGACGGGAACGACGCCATCGCCGTGGCCGAGGCGGCCCAGGAGGCCATCGCTCACGCCCGCTCGGGCAAGGGGCCCTT
>JBHIBI010000114.1:0-4581 GCA_046758985.1 Dehalococcoidia bacterium | reverse complement strand
AAGGAGGTGCCATGCCTCTCTACATCTCCCTTATCAACTGGACCGACCAGGGCATCCGCAACGTGAAGCAGTCCCCGCAACGCCTGGAGGCGGTCAACAAGGCCGCTGAGGCGGTAGGCGGCAGAATGGTGGACTTCTACCTGACCATGGGCCGGTACGATATCGTGGCTGTCTTCGATCTCCCCAGCGACGAGGCGGCGGCGACCTTCCTGCTCAGCGTAGCCTCCCAGGGCAACGTCCGCACCGAGACCCTGAAGGCCTTCGACATCCCCCAGTACCGGAGCATCATCAACAATATTCCGTGACTCTCAGGGGGTGTATCTTGGGGCAGGGCAGTCCGCTGCGGTGCCGGTGAAGGCAGGGAGGTTCCCTGGGACCGCTACCTCCTGCCCTCTCCGCTATCCAGCGTTACCCATGCCTGTAAGGCGGGCTCCAGCCTCTCGATGCGCCCCAGGAGCGACTCCACCAGGGCCACGGGTGACAGCTCCCCGTCGCGGATGTGCGCCACCGCCTGGGCAACCGTCAGGTCATAAGGCTCCGCCACGGTACCTCCCTGCCCCTGTCGGGAGAGAATGTACCATAGAGTGGCGGAGTTGCACCCCGCCGGGCTTACCCTGGTCAGCCAGCCTGGCCAAGGTTGACGGAGAACGGGAGAGCCGTTACATTGGCAGCACGGGGGACTCCTGGAGGGGGACAGAAAAGGAAGCCTGTGGCCTACAAGCCCATCCGCAACTACGGGATCATCGGCGACGCCCACTCCTGTGCCCTGGTAGGAATGGACGGCTCCATCGACTGGTGCTGCTTCCCCCGCTTCGATTCCCCCAGCGTCTTTGCCGCCATCCTGGACGACCAGAAGGGTGGTTGCTTTCAGATCGCTCCGACTGGCAGGTACGAGGCCCGTCAGACCTACGAACCTTACACCAATATCCTGGTGACTACCTTCCAGATGCCCACCGGTGAGGTGGGCCTCACCGACTTCATGCCCCTCTCGGAGAGCACCCGCCCGGGGGTCGTTCCCCACGAGGTTCACCGGCTGGTGCAGTGCACCCGGGACGAGGTGGAGATGGCCTGCCTCTTCCAGCCTCGCTTCGACTACGGCCGGGCCACCATGGTGTTGGAGGAGCATCCCTACGGCGTGGTGGCCAAAAGTGGTGCCGAGTCGCTGAGCCTCTCCGCCAGCGTCTCCCTCCCCGTTTCCGGGGGCCAGGCGCGGGCCATCTTCACCCTTCGGGAGGGCCAGCAGGCCCTCTTCACCTTGGGCTATGAGCATACACACACCCACACGCCTTTGGCAGAGGACCTCCTGCGCCACCTGAACCGGACCCGCCAGTACTGGCAGCAATTGGCCTGGAGCTTCCAGTACGAGGGCCTGTGGCGCGACCAGGTACTCCGCTCCTACCTGCTGCTGCACCTGCTCAGGTACGCCCCTACTGGGGCCATTGTGGCCGCCCCCACCACCTCCCTCCCCGAGGAGTTCGGCGGGCAACGGAACTGGGACTACCGCTACGGCTGGCTGCGGGATGGCGCCTGGACCCTGGGCATCCTCTTTCGCCTTGGAGATACCCGGGACGGTCAGGCCTTCGTACACTGGCTCCTGGACCGGCTCCGCGACGTGGGGGAGGAGGAGACGCCCATCATCTTCGGCATCCACCCCCGGTCGGAGCTGGCGGAGCAAACCCTGGACCACCTGGAGGGCTACCGGGGCTCCAGGCCAGTCCGCATCGGCAACGGCGCGGCCACCCAGTTCCAGTTGGATGTGTACGGCGAGGTGGTCATGAGCCTGTTCACCTATCACAAGTACGGTGGGGTCGTGGACGATAAGCTCTGGTCCGTGGTCCAGGCCTTTGCCAACCGGACCTGCCGGAAGTGGCAGCGGCCAGATGTGAGCATCTGGGAGATCCGAGGGGAGCCGCGCCAGTTCGTCTATTCCAAGGTCATGTGCTGGGTGGCCCTGGACCGCGCCATCAAGCTGGCCCAGCTCACAGGGCGGAAGGCTCCTGACCTGGAACGGTGGCGCCAGTGTGCCCGGGAGATCAAGGCCCAGGTGCTGGAGTACGGCTGGAGTCAGCAGCGGCAGGCCTTCGTCCAGAGCTACGGCTCCGAGAACCTGGACGCCGCCAACCTGCTCATCCCTTTTACGGGCTTCCTCCCCGAGGGCGACCCCAGGATAGCCGCCACCATCAAAGCGACACTCCAGGAGCTGGGGCAGGGTATCTTCCTGCATCGCTACGACGTGGAACGGACCCACGATGGCCTACCCAGCGAGGAGGGTGCCTTTGTCATGCTCACCTTCTGGCTGGTGGGCGGCCTCCTTCAGTGCGGGCAGCGCCAGCAGGCCCTGGAGGCCTTCGATCAGATCCTGGGCCAGGCCAACCATCTGGGGCTCTTCTCGGAGATGATCGACCCGGCCACGGGGGAGTTTCTGGGCAACTTTCCCCAGGCCTTCAGCCACATCGGCCTCATCCACACCGCCCGCAACCTGAGCCAGGCCCTGCAGCGTCAGCCTGCCGATTCGGTGCTGGCCAGGTAGCCCTACCGGGTGCCAGCCAGCTCTGCTACCAGCATCTCCAGGGCCAGCTCCTCCTCCAGCAGGCCCCGCTTCAGGGAGAGGTCCGCTTCCATAAGCCTATCGTAGAGCGCCTTCAGGCTCGCCAGGGAGTGGCGGCGGGCCTGCTCCAGGGTCTTCCTAAGCAGGAAGGGAGAGGCGAGCCCCAGGCGCCGTGTCATCTCCTCTTCGCTGAGCCGCTGGGCCTGCAGCTCCCGGGCCAGGGCGATAAGCCGGAGCTGCCGCGCCAGCATGGCGATGATGTAGGATAGCTCCGCCCCGCTCTCCTGCAACCGCTCCATCAGCCCCAGGGCGGTGCTGGTCCTCCCCTCCAGCACGGCGTCCACCGCGGCGAACATGCTGGTCTCCCGGGCCTGGGAGGTCAGCTCCCGAACCTGCTTCTCCTCGATGGGTTGTCCGGCTGCGTAGAGGCAGAGCTTCTCTAGCTCGCTCTCCAAGACCCACAGGTTGTTGCCTACCACCTGGCACAGGAGCTGGATGCCCGGAGGGGTGATTCTGCCCCCCTTGTCTGCGACACGACGCTTCACCCAGCGGGCCAACTCCTCGAACCTCAGCGGGGGGAACTCGGTGACCTGGACCAAGCCCTTCAGCCGGGCCAGCAGGGGGTTGTTCCGCCTCAGAGGGCCGTCCACAAAGACCAGGAGCGTGGTGGCCGGCAGAGCGGCCAGGTAGGCCTCTAGCCCTTCCCAGCCAGCGGGGGTACGGTCACTGTCCTGGGAGGCTCGCTCTCGGCCCCGGCCCCGCCCCGACCCCTCAAAGGCACTCAGGAGCCCCTCCACCACCACTAGACGCCGCTCCGCCAGGAAGGGCACGGCGTCGCAAAGGGTCCTAAGCTGGGCCAGTGTTAGTTGTGTGCCCGGCAGCGTGTGGCTGTTGGCCTCCAGGAGCTCGGGTGGGCCCACCTGCCGCCGCAGCTCCTGCAAGGCCTGGTGGAGGGAGAAGCTGTCCGCACCGTAGAAGACGTAGACCATGCTCCTCGTGCTACTGCCGAATGATGCGCTCGCCGGTGCAGCGAGAGCGCCCTTTCAGCATAGCACAGCCCGGTCTATAATGGGCAATGGGATGGAGATCTGCATCGTCGGGCTGGTACAGAGCGGCAAGACCACGGTCTTTCAGGCCCTCACGCGCCACGGAGCCGGGGGAGCCTCAGCCTACCACGTCGGCGTGACCAAGGTGCCGGACCCCCGCCTGGACACGCTGGCCCAGATGTTCCAGCCCCAGAAGGTCGTGCTGGCGGAGATCACCTACCGGGACCCTCTTGCGGAGCCTGCCGGGAGGGAGAAGGGCGGAGGCATCGGAGGGCAACAACTGAGCCTGCTCCAGCAGGCGGACGCACTGCTGCTGGTGGTGCGGGCCTTTGAGGACCCATCGGTGCCCCATCCCCAGGGGAGCGTGGACCCATACCGAGACCTGGAGACCATGGGCATGGAGCTGGCCTTCTCCGACCTGGGCATCCTGGAGCGGCGGGCACAGCGCATCGAGGCCAGCCTCAAAGGGGCTAAGCCCCCCCAGCGGGAGGCGCTGCACCGGGAGCTGGCCCTGCTACAGCGTATCCGGCAGCGATTGGAGGGGGAGGCCCCTCTACAACAGGCTCCGGGCACCGCCCTGCGTCAGCAACCCCCCTTCGACAAGCCCTTCGGGCCGCCTCAGGGCAAGCTCAGGGCACCGCATGACCCGGAGGAGGAGCGACTCCTGGCCAACTACCAGCTTCTCACTGCCAAGCCCCTGCTGGCGCTGTTCAACATCGGGGAGGAACTGCTGCCCGGGACGGCGGGGCTGGAGGAGGAGCTGGCACGGCGGTACGACGGGCCGGGGGTGAAGACCGTGGCCCTGTGCGGCAAGCTAGAGGAGGAGCTGGCAGAGCTGGAGCCCGAGGAGGAGCGGGAGTTCCGTGCCTCGTTGGGCCTGGAGGAATCGGGGGCGGCCCGGGTGGTCCGCCGCTCCTACGAGCTGCTGGGGCTGGTCTCCTTCTTCACCGTGGTCTCCCGGGAGGTGCGGGCCTGGTCGGTGCCCCG
>JBHIBI010000113.1:0-4589 GCA_046758985.1 Dehalococcoidia bacterium | reverse complement strand
CCCCATCTGCATGATGGCCATGGCCACCACCCCGGGCATCAGGAAGTCCATGTAGCGGAGGTTGCGGCTGGTCACCGGCTGGGCGTTGAGGGTGAACAGGCGTGGCGTGTTGGTCACGGCAAAGGTCATTTCATTCAAGGCCTGGCGGATGATGGTCTGGCCCACCTGCACCTCCTGCGGCTTGCCCTCGTTGTACAGGAGCTGGAGCTCGGTGGGCTCCAGGGAGCGTCCGAAGGTAGGGGGCAGGATCAGAACCAGGTGCCGATCGCCCTCCGTGAGGGTCTGGCGTTCTTCCTCCAGGGACTCCCCACGGGAGATGTGCAGCGTCTCGATGCTCTCCAGGCCAGCAGTAAAGGTATGAGAGGCTTCGCTATCTGCCTGGTCAACGATGCCCAGGTTCACACTGCCGAAGGCCCCGAAGTTTAGTAGGCCAAAGATGACCATGATGAGAAGGGGGAGGAAGAGAGTCCAGAAAAGGGCCTGCCGGTCGCGGTACCACATCTTGAGGGAGGCGAGGGTCAGGGCCCAGGTGGGGTTGGTCTTCACCTGCTAGTCCTCCCTCAGGGCGCGGCCGGTTAAATCCAGGAAGACATCTTCCAGGTTGGCCGCTTTCTCCACGCGGTCGTTGCGGAAGCCCTTGGCCAGGAGACGGTTGATGAGGGCGTCGGGACTGTCCAGGGCCACGATGCGGCCGTGGTCCATGATAGCCACCCGGTCGCACAACTCCTCTGCCTCCTCCATGTAGTGGGTGGTCAGGAGGATCGTCTTCCCTCCCGCCTTGAACCTCCTGATCAGCTCCCACATGTGGCGGCGGGCCTGGGGGTCCAGCCCAGTGGTGGGCTCGTCGAGGAAGAGGACCAGGGGATCGTTGACCAGAGCGGCGGCGATGGAGAGCCGCTGCTTCTGGCCGCCGGAAAGCTTGTCAAAGTAGGACTTGGCCTTGTCCTCTAGCTCCACCTCCCGGAGCAGGGCCATGGCGTCCACTCGGCGATGGTAGAGGCTGGCGAAGACCTCCAGCAGCTCCGTCAGCTTGAGCTTGTCGAAGAAGGAGGAGGACTGGAGCTGGATGCCAATCATCGCCTTCACGCTCCGGGGGTCTTTCTGGACATCGATGCCATTGACCAGAGCACGGCCGCTATCCGGTGTGCGCATCCCCTCCAGGATCTCCACGGTAGTGGTCTTACCGGCGCCGTTAGGCCCCAGGATGCCAAAGACCTCGCCGACCTCGATGGAGAAGGAAACGCCGTCCACGGCCTTCAGCGGGCCGTAGCTCTTGTGCAGCTCCTCCACCTCGACGATCCGTCCGTTGGTCACCCGGAGCGGTTGCATCCTCCACCTGGCTTCACCGGTCTTATCCGGTTAGGGATATGCGCGGGCCCCGAACAGTCATTATACCTTGTCACCCTTGACAAGGGCTGAAGCCCGTTCCTATAGTGCACCCATACACAGCTCGGGTCCTAGGAGGTGGGTGTCATGACAGACTACAAGGTCTCGGTGGGGAGCGTGGAGATCATCTCCCTGTCCGACGGGACCAACGAGTTCCCCGCGGCCAACGTCTTCCCCAAGGTCTCGACCGACGAATGGGAGCGGTACCCCGGCACTGTGTCCCCTGAAGGCAAGCTCAAGACCAACTTCGGCTGCTTCGTTGTGCGTTCCCAGGGGCAGACCATCCTGGTGGACACCGGCATCGGGCCCGGTTTTCCCGGCCGTCTGCTGGAGGAGCTAAAGAGCAAGGGCGTGGATCTAGAGGGGATAGCGGTGGTAGCCATCACCCACCTGCACCGCGACCACGTGGGCTGGAACGTCACTCAGGAGGGAGGACAGGTGCGCCTCACCTTCCCCAGGGCCCGGTACTGGATCCCCAAGGGCGACTGGGACCACTTCCGCCAGCCCCAGGTGCTCCAGCAGGCGGGCCATGTTTCGAGTCAGGTGCTGCCCCTGGAGGAGCTGGGAGCGCTGAGGCTGATGGAGGGGGAGACCACCATCACCAGCGAGGTCACCATGGTGCCCACGCCAGGCCACACGCCGGGGCACATGAGCGTAGCCATTACCTCTCTGGGCCAGCAGGGCTTCATCACGGGAGACGTGCTCAATTTCCCCTTCCAGGCCCAGGAGACGGCCTGGGAGATCGCCTTCGATACGGACAAGGACCGGGCCCGCCGGACCCGGGAAGCGGTGCTGGAGCGGCTGGAGCGGGAGGGGGTCCTGGTGGGGGCGGGGCACTTCCTGCCTCCCAGCTTGGGCCACTTCGTGCGCAGGGAGGGACGCCGCTACTGGCAGGGATTGTAGCCCCGCTGGAGAAATTGCCCCCGGTCCCCCCTTGACAACTCCTGGGGGACATGGTAGCGTTCAAAGTGCTCCGGGCGATTCGTTAGGGTACACCTGGCGGGCCAGGCAACCCGAAGACCTAGAAGGCAAAGGCTGTCCAGGCCGGAGCCTGAAGGGTGCAACGGGAAGCGCAGGCTGCCAGGGCAAACCGAAGGGTTGCTCGGAGCACTGCTTTTCTGGGACACCCTGTTCACCCTCGGTACACAGCTTCTTCCTGTAACCCTGTGCTAAGACACCCCCCTCTGCCAGACTTCTCCCGCCGCATTTGCGGTGGGCCTCTCAAGCCCCTATAATTCAACCCAACGGCCCCGGCTGCTTTCCCAGTAGGAGGGGGCATGGCACGAGCCCGCAGCTCTCCGGCGACTACCACCAGGGGCGAGTTTCCCGCAACTACGGAGCTAACCGACCAGGAGATGCTCCGCATCTACCAGGAGATGGTCCTGGCACGGCTCCTGGATGAACGTGCCTGGCTGCTGAACCGGCAGGGCAAGGCACCCATCGTTGCCTCCTGCCAGGGCCACGAAGGAGCGCAGGTGGGCATCGCCTGGGCGGTGCGCAGGAGCGGTGACTGCTTCCTCTTCTCCTACTACCGCGACCTGGCCCTCCTCATCAGCCTGGGGATCACCCCCAAGGAGCTGCTCCTGAGCTTTCTCGCCAAGGCTGGGGAGCCCTTCAACGGGGCCCGCCAGTTCCCCTCTCATGGCGCCTATCTGCAGCACAACCTGATCAACCTCTCCAACGTAGTCGGCACCCAGTTGCCCCAGGCGGTGGGCTATGCCCTGGGGTGCCGGTTGCTCCGGGAGCCCACCGTGGTGCTGGTCTTCTTCGGTGACGGTGCCAGCAGTACGGGGGAGTGTCACGAGGCGATGAACTTTGCCGGTATCCATAAGCTGCCCATCGTCTTCGTCTGCGAGAACAACCGCTATGCTACCTCGGTGCCCTTGGGCAAGCAAATGGCGGTGAGGGACGTGGCGGACCGGGCGGCGGGCTACGGCTTCCCCGGCGTGGTGGTGGACGGGATGGAGCCCCTGGGCCCCTACCGAGCCACCCTGGAGGCTATTCAGCGGGCCCGCCAGGGCCAGGGACCAACCTTGGTCGAGGCCAAGGTAGAACGCTTCCTGCCCCACACCAGCGATGACGATGACCGAAAGTACCGTCCTCGCGAGGAGTTGGAGGCGCTGAGGAAGCGGGACCCCGTCCCGTTGCTCCGCACCCGTCTGCTGGAGCAGGGCATACTGACCGAAGGACAAGACAAGGCCTTCCAGGAGGAGGCCAAGGTGGAGGTCAACGAGGCCACGGAGTTTGCCGAGGCGGCCCCGTATCCGGAGCCCTCGTCCTTCTCCGACCACGTGTACGCACCGTGAGGATGCTGCCATGACGGTCAAGTCGGTCATCGAGGCCGTGCGCGAGGCGATGTACGAGGAGATGGCCCGGGATGAGCGGGTCTTCGTCCTGGGGGAGGACGTCGGCCAGCGGGGCGGCGTCTTCCTGGCGACCCAGGGCTTCCTGGAGGCTTTCGGCGAGGAGCGGGTCATTGACACCCCCCTGGCCGAAGCCTCCATCGCCGGCATCGCTCTGGGAGCGGCCCTCAAGGGCCTGCGGCCCATCGCTGAGATCCAGTTCGCCGACTTCGTCTGGCCCACCTGCAACCAGCTCATCGGTGAGGCGGCGCGGGTCTGCTACGGCACCAACGGCGTGCTGTACGTCCCGCTGGTAGTCCGGATGCCCTACGGCGGCGGCGTCCACGGGGGGTTGTACCATTCGCAGAGCGTGGAGCTGTACTTCGCCCATACCCCCGGCCTGAAGGTACTCTGCCCCGCCACTCCCTACGATGCCAAGGGGCTGCTGAAGGCCGCCATCCGTGACGATAACCCCTGCCTGTTCCTGGAGCACAAGCGGACCTACCGTCTGGTCCGGGGTGAGGTGTCCGAGGAGGAGTATGCCCTGCCCATCGGTGCCGCCGATGTGAAGCGCCCGGGCAGGGACATCAGCCTGTTCACCTACGGACTGATGCTCCACTACTGCCTGGAGGCGGCCAAGGAGCTGTCCAAGGAGGGTGTGGAGGTGGAGGTGGTGGACCTGCGCACCCTGAAGCCCCTGGACAAGGAGACCATCCTGGAGTCGGCCAGCAGGACGGGAAAGGTGCTCATTGTCCACGAGGACAACCTTACCTACGGCGTGGGAGCCGAGGTGGCGGCCATCATCGCCCAGGAGGCCTTCGAGGAGTTGGACGGCCCCATCATGCGGCTGGCGGGCCCCGA
>JBHIBI010000112.1:0-4618 GCA_046758985.1 Dehalococcoidia bacterium | reverse complement strand
GCCTTCGATGATGTTGGTGATCAGTCCGCCGGACCGATGGCAGATGGGTCAACCGCAGGTCAGTAGGGCTAGGTCAGCGGCCTCCTCCTTCAGCCAGCGGGCTGCCTGGGGGGTGGTCTCCTGCACCAGGTGTACCGGGTCAGGCATGAAGCCCATGAAGCCGAAGAAGGTGGGGGTCAGCTCTCCGATGAAGCCCTCCTCTCGCAGCTCCCGCAGCCGGTCCACGGGGAACATGCAGTTGATGTCCTGGTCAGCGTCGTCGTGGTTGTAATGGGTATGGGTGACCTGAAACTCGCTGGCAGGGGTGTCGCTGGGGATCTCCCGGAAGCTCCAATCGCCCTCGTGGCCCTCAACGTGGAAGGGCTTTTGCGACTTGAGGTGTACCCCACCGGTGCTGAGGAGAGCCACCCGGCACTGGCTGAGGGGCCTGGCCAGGGGCGTCCAGTGGACGGTACTGTTCCGAACATCGCCGAAATTGGGATGAAGGGAGGCGCCGTTCTTGAGGAACTCCTGGAAGCGTGCCTCCTGCTCTGGGGAATAGCTCCACGTTTTGAGAGGCGCTTCAGCGCTCATGTTGACTCCTGGCAAGGCCCCGGTTCAGAGGCTCCCCAAGGCGGGGGCCTTTTGGTCGATGTTGGGGATGCTCAAGTCCTCTTGATGGCCTCTCCATTGGCCTGAGTGCGTCTGGAGGGCACTTCAACACCGAGCTGCCGACCACGCCGTTGGTGCCCAGTGTCCCATTATGTTCTCCAGGGCGTGACGCTGTCAACGTGAAGGGGGCCTTCTTCAGGCGGAAAAAGGCGAGGCTCCCCGTCTAGGGAGCCCTTACACGGTCCTCGCGTCTCCGGTCAGCGGGGCGTCGTATCTATGTTGATCTCCAGCTCCACCGTCTCGCCGGTCTCCATGGTGATTGTCCGGGGAACGTCACCACCGGTGAAGTCTCTCAGGTGGTTGATATCCACCACGTACGTCCCAGGACCCAGCCACCTTTCATACTGTCCCGTATCGTGGAGGCGGACTCCTCCGTTTCTCAGGCGCTCCAATCTGAGGTCCCTCTCCGATGCCAGGAGCCTCCTGTCCGACTCCAGGAGGTCAACGACGAGGCTTGGCGCAGGGATGCCCGGCTCCAGCACCGGCCCCTGCGGGTGGAAAGTCACCCGTACGTGCAGCAGGCCCCCAGGCTTCGGATGCTCCGGAAGATGGTGAAGGCAGTTTCCTGCTGCTCCGGCGTGAAATAGTTCCCGGTGTGGGAAGGTTGGCTCCCCTACTCCTGGCGGAGGTGCTGCTGGAGCCACTCTACGCATAGGGAGAGCACCCGCTGGCGGTGGGCCGGTACGTCGAAGGTGTGGTTGGCTTCGGCGATAATCTTTGCTGACCTCGTTTCCGGTGCCTGACCGGGCCATTGTAGCGCCCAGGGGGTGGCCCCACAAGGGCTTGACAGCGGCGCGGAAGAGTGCCCATAATAGCACACCAGTTCTTCTCCGATGAGGAGTGATGGAGCGGCGGATCTTTCACATCGACCTGGACGCCTTCTTTGTGGCCGTGGAGCGGGCCCGGGACCCCTCGCTGGAGGGGAGGCCGGTGGTGGTGGGTGGCGACCCCGACAGCCGGGGCGTGGTGGCCTGTGCCTCCTACGAGGCCCGGCCCTACGGCCTCAGGGCGGGCATGCCCCTCTCCACCGCCCGGCGGCTCTGCCCGCAGGCGGTGTTCCTGGCGGGCCACTTCCACCACTACCAGGAGGTCTCCGAGCGCTTCCTGGAGCTGTTGCGGGGCTACACCCCCCTGATGGAGCCTCTGGGTCTGGATGAGGCCTACCTGGACATGACGGGGTTCCAGCTCCTCTACGGGCCTCCCCGGGGCGTGGCCCAGGCGATCAGGGCCAGGATAGGTCAGGAGCTGCGGGTCACCGCCTCCATAGGCATCGCCTCCTCCAAGGTGGTAGCCAAGGTGGCCTCGGACCTGTGCAAGCCCGACGGCCTGCTGGAGGTGGCCGCCGGAGAGGAGGCTGGCTTCCTGGCCCCCCTGCTCGTGGAGCGGCTCCCTGGTGTGGGGCCCAAGGCCAGCGAGCTGCTCCACCGGCAGGGCATTGGCACCGTAGGCGAGCTGGCCCAGGTGCCTGCGGTGGCCTTGCGGCGCACCTTCGGGGCGTGGGGTGACCTGCTCCATCTCTGGGCCCGTGGCGAGGACCACGGGCAGGTCTCACTGCCGGCACCCGCCAAGTCCATCAGCCGCGAGACCACCTTTCCCCGGGACACCGCCGACCGGCCCTTCCTGCTGGCAACCCTCTGCTACCTGGTGGAGCGGGTAGGGGCGGAGTTGCGGGAGGAGGGGAAGCGGGCCCGCTGTGTGACCGTCAAGGTGCGCTACGGCGACTTCTTCACAGTCACCCGCCAGCAGAGCCTCCAGGAGCCCCTGTGCAACGACCGGGACCTGTTTGGGACCGGGGCTCGGCTGCTGCTCCGGGCCCTGAAGGAGCGCCGGGACCGGGTCCGGCTCATCGGCATCGGCGTCTCTGGCCTCGTCGGCGGCGGGGAGCAGCTCCCCCTGCTGGAGAGTGCCACCCACCGCTTTGAGCAGCTGTCCCGGGTCCTGGATCGGGTACGCCGCAAGTACGGCTTCACCGCCCTTCAGACGGGCCGCACGCTGCTGCTGGGGGACCATTTCCCCGTCGAGCACCGGGGCTTCATCCTCAAGACGCCAGCCCTCTCCCGGTAGCCCTCCCTTTCCTTGACGGGGCTACCCCAGGGTGCTACCCTCGGTGCGATCCCACCCTGTTCCGGAGCTTCGACCCTGTGAGCGAGGCCAGCAAGCGTCTGTTGGAGGGGGACCCCCGGACCCTTTCCCGGCTGATCACCCAGTTGGAGCGGGGCGATTCCCAGGTAGCCAAGGTGCTGGAGGAGGTCCATCCCCATACCGGCAGGGCCTACTGCCTCGGTGTCACCGGGCCGCTGGGCGTGGGCAAGAGTACCCTGGTGGACCGGCTGGCGGAGCTCCTGCGGGGGGAGGGGGACTCCGTGGGGATCATCGCCGTGGACCCCACCAGTCCCTTTAGTGGCGGCGCCCTCCTGGGCGACCGGATCCGGATGCAGCGCCATTACCTGGACCCCGCGGTGTTTATCCGCAGCATGGCCACGCGGGGGGCCCACGGTGGCCTCTCCCGCATCATCAAGGGAGCCGTGCGCCTGCTGGATGCCTCGGGCAAGGACTACATCCTGGTAGAGACGGTGGGGGTGGGCCAGACGGAGCTGGACATCATGGACGTCGCCGATACGGTGATGGTGGTGCTGGTCCCCGAGGCCGGTGACGCTGTACAGACCCTCAAGGCGGGCCTTACGGAGATCGCCGACATCTTCGTGGTGAACAAGGTGGACCGCCCCGGGGCCGCTGACCTGGCCACTGCCCTGCAGGGAATGCTGAGCCTGGTCAGGGATACGGGGGCGTGGGTACCCCCCATCCTGACTACCCAGGCCCACACCGGCGAGGGGGTGCAGCAGCTTCGCGACGCCGTGGCTCAGCACCGCCACTGGCTGGAGGAGCGTTCACTGCTGGAGCAGCGCCGTCGCCAGCGACGCCGCGGTGAGTTTCTGGAGACGGTGCAGGAGGCCCTGGCTGCCCGTCTGCAGGAGGCGGTCCAGTCTGCCGCGGGCGGGGGCGACCTGAGCACGCTGCTGGAGCAGGTGGAGCAGGGGAAGGTGGAGCCCTACTCGGCCGCCCTCAGGCTGCTCCAGGACCAGGAGTTGCTGAAGCAGTGGGTCTCATCCCCCTTCTGGAGAGGGTGAGGTGACGGGCCCGTTCGTGGGCATAGACCTGACCACCTCGGCGGCGCGGCCCAGTGCCTGTGCCGTCCTGGATGCCTCCCTGGGTGTGCTGAGGCTGGACCCCTTGGCCACCGAGGAGGAGATACTCCGAATGGTCGCTGACTGCGGAGCTGGAATCGTTGCCATTGACGCCCCCCTGGGCCTGCCTCTGGGGCTCTGCTGCCTAGAGACGGCCTGTCCCTGCGTTCCGGCCCTGGGTCACAAGGTTCGCACGGCTGAGCTGGCCCTGGCCCGGAGGGGCATCGGCTGCTTCTTCACCACCAAGCGCTCCATCATCAAGGGCTTGGTGGAGCGGGGGATGCGCCTTGCCCGGGAGCTGTCAGCCAGAGGGTGCCAGGTCATTGAGGTATACCCCTACGCCACCAAGGTGGAGCTCTTCGGCAAGCGCCTGCCACGCAAATCTACCCGGGAGGGGCTGGCCTTCCTCAAGGTGCGGCTGCCGGAGCTCATCCCTTCCCTGTCTACCCACATGGGTACCCTGGAGCACAACCTGTGCGACGCCCTGCTGGGTGCCTATACCGTCTATCTGCACAGCTTGGGATGCAGCGAGGCCCTGGGCATTCCCGAAGAGGGGCAGATCGTCATCCCGGCCGGGTACAGAAGGTTGTCTGTGTCGGGGCCTCCGTGCTAGAATACCCCTGGGCTGCTGCGGAGTCGTCTAGCGGTAGGACGCGTGGCTCTGGACCACGTAGCCCTGGTTCGAATCCAGGCTCCGCAGCCATCTTGTGTGGCGCATTCGTCTAGTGGCCCAGGACACCGCCCTCTCAAGGCGGAGATCACGGGTTCGAATCCCGTATGCG
>JBHIBI010000111.1:0-4697 GCA_046758985.1 Dehalococcoidia bacterium | reverse complement strand
TCCCGAGCCTGGCGGTCCAGCTCCAGTTGGAGGGCTCGGTCCCACAGGTTGGCCTGGGCGCGGTTGGAGAAGGGGTCGGGGTTGGCGAAATAGGGACGGTAGATCTCCAGGACCCAGACCTCGTCGGCCACCAGGTGCGAGATGTAGCCTGCCAGGAAGGCTCTGGTGGGCTCGCTGAGACTCCGGGCATCCCGGAGCCGAGGGTAGCGACGCAGCAGGTTCTCCACTCCCTCGCCCACCCGCTGGATATTGAGGGGGGCGAAGTGGGTCTCGTCCCGCTTCCCCTTGGTGATGATGCGGATGTCGGGGGAGGTACAGCCCAGCAAGAGGCTGCCCAGGTTGCGCTCCAGGAAGGGGAAGGAGAGGCGCTCTACGGCCTGAAGCCCGATGTGGATGTGGGCCAGCAGGTTGGGCATCCTAGTCCCTTCCCAGGGCCTTCAGCAGGTCACGGTAGGCCAGACACTCCTGATCGAACAGGTACCCTGCCTGAAAGACGGTGATCCCCGATCCGCCGATGCCGCGCAGGTGGTCCACCGCATCCAGCAGGCGCTCCCGGGGAACTACCATGGTGACGGCGTACCAGCCGTCCCCCTCGGGGCCGTAGACCTTGGAGATGGTAGGGCCCTGAAGCCCCGCCAGGTTCGGCTGGCTCAGGATGTGCCGGGCCACCGCCTCGGGGGAGTCGCCCTGGATATTGGCGGAGAGTCGGTAGTAAGACCCGGAGCGCATATAGGCCTCGATACGCTCCAGGATGGCGCGGGCCGTTTCCAGCTTCACTGCACTGGCGCCCAGGGCCCTCCGGTTGCCGATGAGGCAGGCCTGGGAGACCAGGACCGTACCGCCCTCCACGGGCTTGAGCCGGTTCTCCCGCAGGGTGCTGCCGGTGGAGGTGATGTCGGCGATAACGTCGGCGTAGCCCGCTGCCGGTGCGGCCTCCAGGGTACCGCTGGCCTGGGCCAGGGTGAAGTAATGGATACCGCGGCTGGAGAGGAACTGCTGGACCAGCTGGGGGTATTTGGTGGCCACACGCAGCACCCTTCCCTGCTGGCGGAACTCCAGCGCCAGGTCAGCCAGGTCCTCCATCGAACTCACGTCCACCCAGGAGTCGGGCACGGCCAGCACCAGCTCACACTGGCTGTAGCCCAGGTCGGCGATGAGGAGCATGGCGTCGCCCTGCTCCTGGCGGTACTCCAGGAAGCGGTCCAGCCCCACCACACCCACCTCGGCGCTGCCCTCCTGTACCTTCTGGGTGATGTCTGCGGCCCGCTGGAACAGCACCTGGGTACCCGGGACTGTGGGGATGCTGGCGACGTAGCGCCGGCTGCTGGGCCGCTCCACGGGCATGCCACAGGCCTCCAGGAAGAGGAGGGAGGGCTCGTGCAGCTCCCCGTCGCTGGGCAGGGCCAGCCGTAAGGGTCCTCTAGCGTCCTTTGATGCTGTGCGAGGTTGTCGTGCCATCAGACTCGACCACAATGACTCTGGCCATACCGCGCTGTCGGGCGTAGGCCAGGCTCTGCTCCAGGTTCCGTTCATTGATCCCTAGCTCCACCGACGTCTCCTGAAGGCGGAGCTGGGCGGCCAGCCTCAGAGCGGGGCCCTGGGCACCGGCCTCGCGAGGGACTACCAGTACCGGCCAGGAACGTCTCCGCACTCTCCGGGCGGCTCCACGGCGGCGGCCCAACGCCTCCACCACTCGCTCCAGATGGTAGGCGAAGCCCAGGGCGGGTACGTCGCGGCGGCTCCCCAGGGCCTGGGCCAGGCCATCGTACCTGCCCCCACCCCCCAGGGCGATGCCAGTGTATTCGATTTCGAAGACGATGCCCGTGTAGTAGGCCAAGCCCCGGGCCAGCCCGAAGTCCAGGGTGACCCTGGGTGCCGGGTGCTCCTCCAGGAGGGCCATGACGCTCTTGAGGCGTTGGAGGGCTCCGGGGTCAAGACCACGGGCGGCGATGATCTCCTCTGCCTGGGCCAGGGCCTGGCCGGGCTCGCCCTTGACCCTGGCCAGACTGGAGGCCAGCTCGAGCCCCTCCTTGACCTGGGCAGGGCTGTCGCCAGAGCGCAGCTTCCTGAGAAGCCGGTCCACGATCTCCTCGGGCGGGCGACTGCCCCACGGGCCCCTCTCCACCTCCTGGAAGAGCTCCCGCAGGAGCCTCCGGGCCGCCCGGTCGCTCAGGCGCTGCACCACGGCGCGTAGGCTCTCCTGGCGACCGTCCTCTGCCAACAGCCGGAGGCGCTGGGCCCGCTCCTGAAGACCGGCGGTGCCCTGGGTTCCCTCCCGGGAGCGGGCCAGCTCGTTGAGGATGAAGGAGCCTGCCCGCTCCGAAAGGCCCTGGGCCGCCAGCAGTTGTCCGTGGACACCCACGTCCCCCAGCACCAGCCGGTGGCCGCGGAGGCCCAGAGAGGCCAGGCCCTCCCAAGCCAGCCCCAGGATCTCGGCGTCGGCGCTGGGGCTGGAGGAGCCCAGCAGCTCCGCACCCACCTGGGTGAACTGGTGGGGAACACTGTCCCCCGCCTGATAGCGAAGGACAGGCCCGGCGTACTGCACCCGGAGAGGGGTAGCCCTCCTCCGCCGGCCATCGAGGAAGTGCCGCATGATGGAGGAGGTGAACTCGGGCCGGAGACTCACCCGCTGCCCACTGGGGTCGGAGAAGGTGTACATCTGGGTGGCCAGCTCGCCGCCGGACTTCCTCACGAACAGCTCGGTAGGCTCCAGCAGAGGGGTGTCGATGACCTGGTAGCCGTAAAGCGCAAAACCTCTCCGCAGGCGCTCCTGGGCCCCCTGAAGGCGCTGCCAGGAATCCTCGGTGGTATCCCGCATACCGGGGAGGCGTTGAACGGGCTCCATCTCCTCGTGGGGGTATTGTACACTAGCGGCCTTGTCGCTTCAACGGGAGCCGTCGAGCCCCAGCAGCTCCCGGATGACCTGACGCAGGCGCTCCTCCTCGGTGGGCCCGATGAACTTACGGACGATGACACCCTCTCGGTCGATGAAGTACTTCTCGGGGATGCCAGTGACGCCGTAGTCGATGGCGATCCTTCCCAGGTCGTCGCGCCCGACGGGGTAGGTGATGCCGAACTCCTGAATGTAGGCATCTACATCCCTAGGGTCATCCCAGATGGAGATGCCCAGAAAGAGCATGTCGGTGTCCCGGAACTCCCTCCACACCCGCTCCAGGCCGGGGGCCTCCTGGCGGCAGGGAGGGCACCAAGAGGCCCAGAAGTCCACCATCACTGGCCTGCCTTGGAGCCCGGAGAGGCGTACCGTCTCGCCATCCACCAGGGTCAGGGTGAAATCTGGAGCCGGGCGCTGGCGCACCCGGGCCTCGCCGCTACGGAGGTTCACTATCAGGCTGCCGGGGTTACCGCTCCCCGAACGGGCCAGGGCCCAGGCCATGAGGGCAAAGAGGGCCAGGAAGATGGCGAGAGTCAGGCCAATGGCAAGCTGCTTGGTGGAGGGTTTAGACATGCAGGGGCTCCCTCTTGCGCTACCACCCTCATTGTACAGGGTGCCAAGCGATTCGTCAGCGGGGGCTTGGCTAGGGAAGGGCGACCTGGAGCTGCACCAGGGTGCCCTCGGTGCTGCCCCAGCGCAGCACCAGCAGGCCATCCCGTTCCAGGCCTTGCAGCAACTGGAGGAGCCAGGAGGCGTCCTCCGTGGTGAAGCCGGGCTTGACATCCCGGCCCAGGCTCTCCAGGGAGAGGCTCTCCGCGGGCTCCAGGCCGCGCAGCCGCTCCACGATACGCCCGCGGTAATAGCGGGTGGAGCCGTAAAAGGGGGCCTGGTGGGGTCGGTGGGTGGGGACGGCCTCGGCCACTTCCCGTACCCCTCTTTGCAACTCGGGGTAGGCCCTGCACCGGGGCCGCAGGGGGCAAAGGAGGCACCGGGGCCTTTGGCGGGTACAGAGGATGGCCCCCAGGTCCATCAGGGCCTGGGACCAGGCCCATGACTGGCCCTGGGGGAGCACCTCGTCAGCAAGGACACGGAGCTGCTGAGGTGTACCACCCTTGACGCCGAAGAAGAGCCGCCCCAGGACCCGCCGAGCGTTGGTGTCCAGGACGGCCACATCCTCGCCGAAGGCGAAGCAGGCCAGGGCCGCGGCGGTATAGGGGCCGATGCCCTCCAGATGCAGCAGTTCCTGAGGCTTCTGGGGGAGATGGCCACCGTACTGGGAGACCACGGTGCGGGCCAGGCGCTGGAGTCGTACTGCCCGCCGGTTGTAGCCCAGGGGGGCCCAGGTACGGATCACCTGGGCGGTGGGCGCCTCGGCCAGGGCTTGGAGTGTGGGGAAGCGCTGAAAGAACTCCCGGTACTTGGGGATGACCCGGTCCACCTGGGTCTGCTGGAGCATGACCTCCGCTACCAGGATGGCGTAGGGGTCATGGGTATGGCGCCAGGGGAGGTCCCGCTGCTGGGACTGGAACCACTTGAGCAGAGTCTCCTGCAAGGAGACAGGCTCCCCCGGAGGCTGCGAGGTCCCCTGACCCTCGGGCCCCCTGTCTAGACCTCTGGAACGAGGTCCTTTCCTGCTCATGTGGCCAACCTCGTACGGTCACCGGTGATGGAGCAGCCACGCTTCTCCGCCACGGCCCCCCTGGAAGTCGCTGCAAAGATCAGCTTGGGGTGCCACTCTTTCAGTGCCAAGAGGCAAACCAAGTCTTTCCCACCCTCCCACCCTCGAGGGTATTTCATCCAGGGG
>JBHIBI010000110.1:0-4751 GCA_046758985.1 Dehalococcoidia bacterium | reverse complement strand
AGCCGGAGCAGTGGACCTCCTCCTGGACCCGCCTCCACGAGTCGGTGCCCCTGGCTCCGCTGGACGAGGCCTTCCTGGAGCAGGTGGCCGACCGGCTGGCCCGCTACATGGCCACCCTGGAGCCCCTGCTGGCGGGGATGCCAAAGGAGGCGTGACAATTAGGCTAGCGAAAGCCTACGCAGTGGAACGGCATGCTGGGCGAGGTTAATAGGCAAGGTCAGGAAGCAGGAAACTAAGTGCTGTCCTCAGTACAATCTAGAGGCCAATAATAAGGGGAAGTTGACTCCCGCCATCCCTCTGCTGTGGCATGAACCTACCTTTGCTCGTTCGCTTCCTACCAAGTTGTCGAATTTGATCATAGACTTGTTCTCTAGAGAGTGGCGAGAGGGGCTCGATTACGCATGCCATCATCCTACGCTTCAAAGATGTTTGAAGCACGGGACGACTGGAGTCCATCGACCTCCCAAAGAGTCGATCATTCAACCCGTCACCGGTTCCTTCAAAAGCGATTCTCGTGGGCTCAGTTGTAAAATCAATCTCAGCATCTAGATCGTCTATGAGAACTCTCGAGCATCTCATTAGCTGCTCTCGCAGCCATCTTATTCTGCTCCAAGCTTTAATAGCGGTCGGCTCAGCCAGAAGAAGGAGTAAAGGGTCTTGACTTTGCCGAATGATGTAGCTCAAGTTTCTGTAAATCATCCGGCGATACTGAACTTCCATCTCATTTAAAACGTTATAGACTAACAAGATCCTGGTCTTCACAAGCTCATCGTGATAGTTGGCGAACTTTTGGACACAACTCTCCTGAGTCAAATCTACGTCGATGTCATTTGAGATAATGTCGAGTCTGGGAAACTTCCGCTTCAACAAGTCAAAAACGAGGTATCGTGTCGGTTTCCACTCAGAAACTTTCTCGACCAGATTGAGTCGCAACCGCTTCAACCTGTGAGAAACCTCGTTGTAGAACAATACCACTCCATAGACTTCAACTGCCGCTGCTGCCCCCAACACGGTCACCGAGAGTTCACCTGCTGTGTCAGGCTCGGGTATCGCATCAGGAAACTGTTCCTGTACCTGCTTCAAGTGGGCATACGGAAGATACGCATGACGCTGCCCAAAGGCGGAGAGATATCCGGCACGATACCTAGCTTGGCTATAATCGAGGAGGGAAGGGTATGGTGTGTCCTTGAATCGATAAAGCCTGCGGATCTCCGTCACAGCCGCGCGTGTTCTCCCGAGGAGTGAGCCCTCAAGGCGCTCTTGATATGCCCCCCAGGCATTGAGCAGTACGGGCTCAAATTCTTCAGTAAAAGTTATTCGCCGGGGTTTCGCCATTGCCCCCACACCGCCTTCGACAGTTGTCCTTTAACTTTGCGCCTCCATTATAGAACACAATATCTAAATTTTGCCATACCTCAGTCAAAGTAATCATTCTCAGCCGTTCCATCCCGGCGTCATCACCACATTATCCCAGACACAAAAGCAGTAGCGTTACCGTACGGAATTGGCGCCGCTCGGGCCACCGTATGTTCTTTGTGGAATCACCGCAATATCCTAAAAATCACGTTCAGCACCACGGTGAGGAGGATGCTCAGCAGGACCATGGTGAGCAGGGGAAGGTAGAAGGTAAAGCTGCCCCGGTGCACCACGATATCACCAGGGAGCCTTCCCAGGGGCAGGCCGGAGCGCCCCAGCAGCAGGAACAGCACCCCCAGCACAGCCAGGAAGCTGCCAAAGATGAGCAGCAGCCTGCCAATGGACTCAATCCCCATCACCACACGCCCTCAAAGCCGAGAGCCGACGTACCCATTGCTCTCTCCCACCCGCCCGCCCTGGTAGGCTTTTCGGGGACACCCCGAACCCCGCCAGAGGGGAACACCCCCTCTGGACTCCCCCAGGACTCCTTTGAGCACAGCTTCTCGGCAGATAGGGAGCTCACTCCCCATTATACGAGAGGGCCGGAGACGGTCAAAGGGCCGCCCGCGCCGTGCCCTCGATACTCAACCGGGTGGCCTTGAGGGTGTTGACCAGCAGCATGGCCACCGTCATCGGGCCGACGCCGCCGGGTACCGGCGAGATGGCCTCCGCCTTCTCCGACACCGCCTCGAAGTCCACGTCCCCCACCAGCCGGTAGCCTCGCTGGGCGCTGGGGTCCTCCACCCGGTTCACCCCCACGTCAATGACCACCGCGCCCTCGCGCACCATGTCGGCGGTGACGGCCCGCGGGCTGCCCATGGCCGCCACCAGGATGTCGGCCCGGCGGGTGACCTGGGCCAGGTCGGGGGTGCCCGTGTGGCACACGGTCACCGTGGCGTTGGCCCCCGGCCGCTTCTGCATCAGCAGCACCGCCAGCGGCTTGCCCACGATGTTGCTGCGGCCGCAGACCACCACGTGCCTCCCCGCTGGGTCGTAGCCGCTGCGCAGGAGCATCTGCTGGATGCCCGCGGGGGTGCCGGGAACGAAGTCGGGGTTGCCCGCCACCAGCTTGCCCATGTTCACCGGATGGAGCCCGTCCACGTCCTTGGCCGGGTCCAGGGCGTTCAGCACCTCCCGCTCGTCCAGGTGCGAGGGCAGGGGGAGCTGCACCAGGATGCCGTGGAAGCGAGGGTCGCCGTTGAGCCGCTCCACCAGGGCCAGCAGCTCCTCCCGGCTGGTATCCTGGGCGAGCTGAAAGGTCTCGCTGAAGATGCCCACCTCCTGGCAGGCCCGCCCCTTGGTGCGCACGTACACCGCCGAGGCAGGGTTGTCCCCCACCAGGACCGCCGCCAGGCCCGGCGTCACCCCGCGCTCCCCCTGGAGCTCCTGGACTCCGTCGGCCACCTCGGCCCGTATCTCCTTGGCGATGGCGGTGCCATCCAGAATCCGTACCATGCATCCTCCCCGGCTGCTTGGGCGGGGCCATCATAGCACAGGGCTCGAAGGCGGGACAACGGCCCGTCCCTTCTCCCGATACATCGGGACTCAGGACATCGCGTGGACAGCCTTGTGAAGCCGCAGGTATAATACCGGCATGAACCCTGGCCCTGGACACGCCCCAGCCGCCGCTATCCAGCGTAGCGATAGGGGGGCCATGCTCACCACCGGCGTGGACATCATCGAGATCGACCGCATCGGCCAGGTGGTGGCCCGCTGGGGCGAGCGGTTCCTGCGGCGGGTCTACACCGAGGAGGAGCTGGCCTACTGCCGTGGCCGCCTGCCTCAACTGGCCGCCCGCTTCGCCGCCAAGGAGGCGGCGATGAAGGCCCTGGGCACCGGCCGCTACGGCATCGCCTGGCGGGAGGTCCAGGTGGTACGGCAGCAGGGCCACGCCCCCACCCTCCAGCTCCACGGACGGGCCCTGGAGCGGGCCCGCAGCCTGGGCATCGAGCGCCTGGCCCTCAGCCTCTCCCACTCCAGGGAGTACGCCGTGGCCTTCGTGGTAGCCACCAGGGAGCGCAGCGAGTGAAGGTCATCACCGTCGAGGAGATGCGCCGCCTGGAGAAGGCCTGCGCCCAGGAGGGGGTCTCTGTGGACACCCTGATGGAGAACGCCGGACTGGCCGTGGCCCGCGTCGTCAGGGAGCTCCTGGGCCAGGTGGCGGGCCAGCCCCTCCTGGTGCTGGTGGGCCCGGGCAACAACGGCGGCGACGGCCTGGTGGCCGCCCGGCACCTCCAGCAGTGGCGGGCCAGGGTCACCGCCTACCTGTGTGCTCCCCGCAGAGAGCCCGATCCCAAGCGTGAGATGGCCGCCCGCTCCGGCGTCACCCTGCGGGCGGCCACCGATGACCCCGACCTGGCCGCCCTGGGCAAAGAGCTGGCCTCGGCCCGGCTGGTCATCGACGCCGTCCTGGGCACCGGCCAGGCCCGCCCCTTGGAGGGCACCGTTCGCGAGGCTATGCTGCTCCTCCAGGAGGCCCGGCGCCAGCGACGCGACCTGGCCCTGCTGGCCCTGGACCTGCCCACGGGCTTGAACGCCGACACCGGCCAGATGGACCCGGCCTGTCCCGCCGCTGATGTCGCCGTGGCCCTGGGCTACCCCAAGATGGGGCATTTCCGCTTCCCCGGCGCTGCCCAAGTGGGACGGCTGGAGGTGGTGGACATCGGCATCCCAGAGCACCTGGCACAAGAGGTACCCCTGGAGCTGCTGACACCCTCCTGGGTGGCCGCCCGCCTCCCCCAGCGCTCCCCGGAGGCCCACAAGGGCACCTTCGGCCACGCCCTGGTGGTGGCAGGCTCCCGCACCTACGTGGGGGCCACCGTGCTAGCCTCGGCGGGGGCCCTACGGGTGGGCACCGGCCTGGTCACCCTGGGCTCGCCCCAGAGTGTCTACCCCATCGCCGCCGCCAAGCTGACCGAGGCCATCCACCTGCCGCTGCCGGAGGACGAGGCCGGCACCATCCACCCCGATGCGGCCAGCCTCATCAAGGAGCACCTCCCCCAGTACGACGCCCTGCTCCTGGGCTGCGGCCTGGGCCGCTCCGAGGGCACCGCCGAGCTGGTCCGCCGGCTGGTGCTGGAGGAGCCCCAGCCGGGGCTGCCCCTGGTCATCGACGCCGACGGCCTGAACAACCTGGCGACGTTGCAGGAGTGGTGGCAGGGGCTCAAGAGCCCCACCATCCTGACGCCCCACCCGGGGGAGATGTCCCGGCTCACCGGCCTTCCCACCGACCAGGTCCAGGCGCAGCGGGTGGAGTGCACCCGGGAGTGGGCCGCCCGGTGGGGCCAGGTGGTGGTGCTCAAGGGTGCCTTCACCGTGGTGGCCGCGCCTCAGGG
>JBHIBI010000109.1:0-4811 GCA_046758985.1 Dehalococcoidia bacterium | reverse complement strand
GACTACCGGCTCATCGAGACCCTGAAGCGGCTGCGGGACCTGGGCAACACCATCGTGGTGGTGGAGCACGACGAGGCGGTGATTCGCGCCGCCGACTACGTGGTGGACCTGGGCCCCGGCGCTGGCGAGAAGGGCGGCTACGTGGTGGTGGCGGGTCCGGTGCAGGAGCTGGTGGGCTCCCCCGACTCGGTGACTGGGGCCTACCTGGCTGGCAGGAAGCGTATCCCCGTCCCTGAGCGGCGCCGTTCGGGCAACGGGAGTCTGCTGGTGGTCCAGGGGGCGCGGGAGAACAACCTGAAGCACATCAATGTAGAGATACCCCTGGGCAAGTTCGTCTGCGTCACCGGCGTCTCCGGCAGCGGCAAGAGCACCCTGGTCTACGAGATTCTGTACAAGAAGCTGGCCCAGCTCCTCTACCGGGCCAAGGACAAGCCCGGCGCCCACGATGTCATCGAGGGTCTGGAGTACATCGACAAGGTGGTGAACATTGACCAGTCGCCCATCGGCAGGACGCCGCGCAGCAACCCTGCCACCTACACCGGCGCCTTCACCCCCATCCGGGACCTGTTCGCCACCCTGCCCGAGGCCCGGGCCCGCGGCTACGCCCCGGGGCGCTTCTCCTTCAACGTCAAGGGTGGCCGCTGCGAGGCCTGCGAGGGCGAGGGGTACATCCAGATCGAGATGCAGTTCCTCCCCGACGTCACGGTGTCCTGTGAGGTATGTCACGGGGCGCGGTACAACCGCGAGACCCTGGAGGTCGCCTTCAAGGGCAAGAACATCTCCCAGGTGCTGGCCATGTCGGTGGAGGAGGCGCTGGAGTTCTTCTGGAACTTCCCCGCCATCCGCTCCAAGCTGGAGACCATGCGGGACGTGGGCCTGGGCTACATCAAGCTGGGGCAGCCGGCCACCACCCTCTCGGGTGGCGAGGCCCAGCGGGTCAAGCTCTCCACGGAGCTCTCCCGCCGCGCCACGGGCCGCACCCTCTACCTGCTGGACGAGCCCACTACGGGCCTCTCCTTCGAGGACTGTGCCTACCTGCTGCAGGTGCTGCACCGGCTGGTGGACGCGGGCAACACGGTGGTCCTCATCGAGCACCACCTAGACATGATCAAGAACACCGACTGGCTCATTGACCTGGGGCCCGGTGCCGGCGACCAGGGGGGATGGATTGTGGCTACAGGCACCCCGGAGCAGGTGGCCCAGGTAGAGGGGTCGTATACCGGCCAGTACCTGCAGCGGATGCTGGGGGATGGTGCGGGGAGGGCTCCACGGAAAAAGACGGCCACACGGGTGTAGCCTGGGGAGGTGGCCTAGCGATGTGTCAGACCTGCGGTTGCAGCACCCCAGCCGCTGACCCCAAGAAGTAGCTCTCTACACATATTGCGGGTAATACAGAGGGCCCCGTGGGGCCCTCTTTTCTAATGCCTGATAACCAGGCCCCAAAAAAGGCGAGCCACTCTCCGAAGAGAGCCGCCCTAACTGCCCGCCCGGCTTTCCGCCGTGGCTCGCCTTTGCCGCCAGCACTCTCTGCGCGGTCTTAAGGGCGGTGTCCGGACGGTGCACCTGAAAGTTTGCCCGCTCAGGTCTTGCCTTTCCCCAGCCGGAATGTAGCACAGGTAATAACCAATGTCACTACCTAGGTCTGGTACGATAGGCTTCCTCGGTCGCTGGGTAGCCTAGGCCGCCCCGCTCAGCAGCCCCTCCACGAAGGCGATCTCGTAGAGGAGGAAGCCGCCAAAGGCGATGCTGGCCACACCCGCGACCACCTGCACCATGCGGTTCACCGCGGGGAACCGCGCCGACACGCTGAAGGGCAGGCTCAGGAAGACGGTGAGGACCCCCATGGCCACCACCGAGCCGACGCCGAAGAGCACAATGTAGGAGAGGCCCCCCAGAGGGCTCTTGATGCTGGCCAGCACCAGTAGCATCAGGGCAGCGCTGCCCGCTATCCCGTGGACCGTACCCACTATATAGGACTTCACCCGGAAGAGGGGCTTGCCCACGGTGCTTCCCAGGCTCCACCGGAGGTGATGGGCGTGCTCCGGCGATGCCGCGTGGGAGTGGAGGTGGCGGTGCGTCTCGGGCTGAGGTTCGTGGGCGTGCAGGTGGACCCTCTGCCTGCGGAAGTTCCAGAAGACCTGAAGCCCCAGGAGGATAAGCATTACGCCTACCGCCGACTCCAGGGCCAGTGCGGTCCGCTCCGAGATGGACAGGTTGAGGAGGATGACCCCGACGCCCAGCAGGGCCAGGGTGGTGGTGTGGCCCAGCCCCCAGGAGACACCGACCCAGAGGGCACGCAGGGGGTTGCGGTACTCGCTGACGATGGTGGACACGGCCACCATGTGGTCGGGGTCCAGGGCGTGGCGCATCCCCAGCAGCAGCCCCAGGATCAATGCCGCCAGTAGGCCCGTTTCCATGGTCTCCCCCCGCTCAACTCCCGGCAGTGCACCGATGGCAGCCGATGCCATCTGCTCCTGGAAGAAGTTGCATCTGTTTGCAAATACTATTGTACAGGAACTACCACCGTTGTCAAGAGGGGGCTAGAAGTGGCCATCGTGCACGGGCGCGGGAGCACCACCCTTTTGGCCTGGTCGGCCTCCAGAGTGTATAATGCCCGTAGACTCAAGCCACAGGACGGCGGCGATGCCACCAGGCGGTGCCAAGACCCTACCCATGCTCCGGGAGCGGCCCCTGCTGGTACTCATGGACGGCCACGCCATGGTACACCGGGCGTGGCATGCCATTGGGGCGCGGCAGCACCTCTCGGTGAGCCACACCGGCGAGGTGACCACCGCCGTCTTCGGCTTCGCCAGCACCTTCCTCAAGGCCATCTCTGAGTGGAAGCCCACCCACTGCGGCATCGCCTTCGATCTACCCACTCCCACCTTTCGCCACAAGGTGTTCGAGGAGTACAAGGCCCAGCGGCCCGAGGCACCTCCCGAGCTGCGCCACCAGTTCGAGCGGGTGCGGCAGCTCATGGAGCTGTTCCACATCCCCATCTTCGAGCTGGAGGGCTACGAGGCCGATGACGTGCTGGGGGCCCTGTGTCAGCAGGCCGAGGCCCAAGGCATTGAGGCCATTATCCTCACCGGCGACACCGATACCCTGCAACTGGTCTCGCCCCTGGTGCGGGTGTTGCTCTACTATCGCATCCAGGAGCGCAAGGTATATGACGAGGCCGGGGTACGGGCCCGCTACGGTGGCCTGACGCCTACCCAGCAGCCCGACCTGAAGGCACTCCAGGGCGACCCCACGGACAACATCCCCGGCGTCCCCGGCGTGGGGGAGAAGACGGCCATCAAGCTGCTGCACCAGTTCGGCAGCGTGGAGGGCATCTACCGGGACATCCAGCGTGTGGAGCCGCCCCAGCTCCGGGAGAGTCTGGTGAGCCACCGGGAGCAACTGCTACGGGGCGTGGAGCTGACCACCATCGTCCGCGACATCCCCGTGACCCTGGACCTGGAGGCCAGCCGCTTCTGGCGCTATGACCGGAGGCAGGTGGTGGAGCTCTTCCGGGAGCTGGAGTTCTACAGCCTCGCGGGCAAGGTGCCCGAGGCCCAGGAGACGCCGGCCGAGCAGCCGTCGCTGCTCCAGGGGGCCCCGGAGCCTCCCGCCGAGCTGGACTACGTCTGCGTGGACACCGGTGAGCGGCTGGAGGAGCTGGTGGGTACCCTGGCCTCGTCCCGGGGCTTCTGCCTGGACACCGAGACCACCAGCGCCGACCCCATGCAGGCCGACCTGGTGGGTCTCTCTTTCTCTACCGCCCCCGGCAAGGGATGGTACGTGCCCACGGGCCACCAGAGCGGCCGGCAGCTTGAGCGGGAGGAGGTGCTGGAGCGGCTGAAGCCCCTGCTGCGGGACCCTCGCCTGCTCAAGACAGCCCACAACGCCAACTACGACCTGACAGTGCTGGCGGAGCAGGGTGTCCAGGTGGAGGGGCTGGAGTTCGACACCATGGTGGCCGCCCATTTGCTGGGCAAGAAGGCCCTAGGCCTCAAGCCCCTAGCCCTGGACATCCTGGGCGAGGAGATGACCCCCCTCTCGGCCCTCATCGGCACCGGTCAGAAGCAGATCACCATGGCCCAGGTGTCCATCGAGGAGGCCGTACCCTACGCCTGCGCTGACGCCGACCTCACGGGACGGCTGCGGGGCCGTCTGGAGGCCGACCTGAAGGTGGCGAGCCTGGAGCGGCTCTTCGCCGAGGTGGAGATGCCCCTGGTGCCCGTGCTGGTGACCATGCAGCGCAACGGCATCAGGGTGGACACCTCCACCCTCCGGGAGATGTCCCAGTCCCTGGGCGACCAGTTCAGGGCCCTGGAGGCGGAGGTCTACGACCTGGTGGGCCACCAGTTCAACATCAACTCGCCGCAGCAGCTCAGCGACGTCCTCTTCAACGAGCTCCGCCTCCCCAAGACCAAGCGTACTAGGACCGGGGGCTACACTACCGACGCCACTGCCCTGGAGGGCCTCCGGGGTGTCCATCCCGTGGTAGACAAGATCCTCGACTACCGCCAGGTGTCCAAGCTCAAGTCTACCTACGTGGACTCCCTGCCCGCCATGATCAATCCACGGACGGGCCGCCTCCACACCAGCTACAACCAGACCGGGTCCGCCACGGGCCGCATCTCCAGCAGCGAGCCCAACCTGCAGAACATCCCCATCCGCACCGAGCTGGGCCGGCAGGTGCGTCGCGCCTTCACCGTGGAGGACCCCAAGACCTGGCTTCTCCTCTCCGCCGACTACTCCCAGATCGAGCTGCGGGTCCTGGCCCATATCTCCGGCGACGAGGCCCTGGTGCAGGCCTTCCAGCG
>JBHIBI010000108.1:0-4819 GCA_046758985.1 Dehalococcoidia bacterium | reverse complement strand
CCCGACGGCTCCGAGGCGGAGATGTGCGGCAACGGCATCCGCTGTCTTGCCAAGTACGCCATTGAGCGGGACATCGCTCGCCCCGGCCCTTCGGGACTGACGGTGGAGACCCTGGCTGGCGTCCTCACCCTGCTGCCCAGCGGCGCCGATGGCCGCATGGACCGGGTGAAGGCTAGCATGGGCATCCCCCGGTTCCATCCCCAGGAGATCCCCGTGGCCCTGCGGGAGGGCGTCCCCTTCGACACCATTCAGCCCCAAGGGGCCGTGGTCAACTACCCCCTGGAGGTGGACGGCGTGTCCCTGCGGCTCGCCTTCCTCTCCATGGGCAACCCCCACGCTGTCGCCTTTCTTCGGGAGCCCGTGGACTCCTTCCCCCTGGAGGCCGTCGGACCCCAGGTAGAGCGCCATTCCCTCTTCCCCCGGCGGGTCAACTTCGAGGTAGCCCATCTCCAGGGCCGGGGTGCCATCCAGGCCCGGGTGTGGGAGCGGGGGGCCGGGCTCACCCTGGCCTGCGGCAGCGGTGCCTGCGCCATCGCCGTGGCCGCCCGGCTCCAGGGTTTGGTAGACGACCAGGTGGACATAACGCTCCCTGGGGGCACCCTCACCGTCCAGTGGGACGGCCAGGGAGAGGTCTGGATGGAGGGGCCCGTCGAGGAGGTGTTCACCGGCGAGTGGGAGGGGGCCTGATGCGCTTTGCCAACCGCATCGAACAGCTACCGGCCTACCTCTTCGTGGAGATCACCCGCAAGATCGCCGAGAAGCGTGCCCGCGGTGAGGAGGTCATCACCTTCGCCATCGGCGACCCCGATATCCCCACCCCACCCCACATCCTCCAGCGCCTCCTGGAGAGCTCGCAGGACCCGGCGAACCACCGCTACCCCGAGAGCGACGGCCTACCGGAGCTCCGCCGTGCCATCGCCACCTGGTACCACCGGCGCTTCGGCGTGACCCTGGACCCCGACCGTGAGGTGGTGCCCCTCATCGGTGCCAAGGAGGGCATCGGGCATGTGGCCCTCTGCTTCATCGACCCCGGCGACCTGGCCCTGGTGCCCGACCCGGGCTACCCCGTCTATTCCGTGGGCACCATGTTTGCCGGTGGCGAGTGCTCCTGGATGCCCCTGCGGGAAGAGAGCGGCTGGCTTCCCAACCTGGAGGCCATCCCTCCCCAGGTCGCCCGGCAGGCCAGGGTGATGTGGCTCAACTATCCCAACAACCCCACGGCGGCGGTGGCCCCGCTGGAGTACTTCCAGCAGGTGGTGGAGTTCGCCCGGCGGTACGATATCGCCGTCCTCCACGACGCCCCCTACACCGAGGTGGCCTACGACGGCTACAGGCCGGTGAGCTTCCTTCAGGCCCAGGGGGCCATGGAGGTGGGAATGGAGTTCCACTCCCTCTCCAAGACCTACAACATGACGGGCTGGCGCATCGGCATGGCCGCGGGCAACGCCGAGATGGTGCAGGCCCTGTTTCGGGTCAAGTCCAACCTGGACTCGGGGATTCCCCAGGCCGTCCAATACGCCGCCATCGAGGCCCTCACCGGTCCCCAGGACTGCATCGAGGAGCACAACCACATCTACCAGCGGCGGCGGGACCGGCTGGTGGAGGCGCTGAACGGCCTCGGCCTGCATGTCGTGCCGCCCAAGGCCAGCCTCTACGTCTGGGCCCGGGTCCCCGAGGGCTATACCTCGGCAGAGTTCGCCGCACTGCTACTGGACCAGTGCAACATCGTGGTCACCCCCGGCTCAGGGTACGGCAGGTACGGCGAGGGCTACATCCGCCTCTCCATCACCCTCCCCGACGACCAACTGGAGAAGGGGCTGGAGCGGCTGGCCGCCTGGCGTATCCCCAATCTGCCCAAGGGTGTATGATAGAAGAGGGAAACCAAGAGGTAAGAGTTTCCCCAAGGAGCAATGCCTATCGCTAAGCGACTGGTAACCACCAGGTCAGAGCCGGAGCGGGCCATCCTGGTCGGGATGGAGCTCAAGGGGAGAGCGAACCTCTGGCCCCTGGATGCCTCCCTGGAGGAGCTGGCACAACTGGCCCACACCGCAGGAGCCCAGGTGGTGGACGCCGTCTCCCAGCGGCTGGAGGCCCCAACCCACTACTACCTGGGCACGGGGAAGCTGGAGGATCTCAAGGCCCAGGTGGAGCAGTCCGGCTGCCCGGTGGTCATCTTTGACGACGAGCTGACCCCTACCCAGCAGCGCAACCTGGAAGAGGCCCTCAAGGTCAAGGTCATCGACCGTACAGCCCTCATCCTGGACATCTTCGCCCGGCACGCCCACACCCGGGAGGGCCAGCTCCAGGTAGAGCTGGCCCAGCACCAGTACCTGCTGCCGCGGCTGGCGGGCCAGTGGAGCCACCTGGAACGGCTAGGGGGCGGCATCGGTACCCGGGGCCCCGGCGAGGCCCAGATCGAGACGGACCGGCGTCTCGTGCGGCGGCGGATTCAGCGACTCCAGCAGGAGCTGGCTGAGGTCCAGCGTCAGCGCGCCCTCTACCGCAGCCGGCGCAAAGACCGGGGCATTCCCGTGGTCTCCCTGGTAGGCTACACCAACGCCGGCAAGAGCACCCTGTTCAACACCCTGAGCCGGGCCAGCGTATCTGCGGATGACCAGCTCTTCTCCACCCTGGACCCCGTGACGCGGCGTATCCGCCTCCCCGACGGAGAGCCCATCCTCATCACCGATACCGTGGGCTTCATCCACAAGCTTCCCCCCTCCCTGGTGGCCGCCTTCCGCGCAACCCTGGAGGAGCTAGGGGAGGCCTCCCTGATACTCCATGTTATCGACATAACGCACAGCCGGGCGGCGGAGCAGGCCCAGGTGGTGGAGGATACCCTGCGAGACTTGGGCCTCCAGAGCAAGCCCAAGCTGCTGGTGCTGAACAAGATCGACCTGCTGGTCCCCGAGGAAGAGGCCACCGGCAGTGACTCCTGGCTGTTACGGCAGGGGTACGATCACACCGCCAGCGTGGTCATCTCGGCGGCCAAGGGGTGGCAGGTCGCGCGGCTGCTGTCCCTGGTCCAAGAGGAGCTGGCTAGGACGCAGCCAAGAGTAGCCGGTACCGCCGGCCTCGCTAGCGGCTAGGTTCTCCTCTAAAGGCCCCAACCCAGCAAATGGTTCGCACTATAAATGTTATGGTAATTCGCCCATAGGGGCATTGACATAAACCGCACAGCCAGCCCCTCTCCGAGGCGGGGACAGGAAACCGACGGCTCCACTACCCTCGTTGCTCCATGGGCACGTACTCCCGGTCCATGGGCCCCGTGTACAGCAGGAGGGGACGGATGAGGATGTTGTTTTTGAACTGCTCCACCACCTGCAGCGTCCAGCCGGGAATACGGCCCAGGGCGAAGATGGGGATGAACAGGTCCTCGGGGATGCCCAGCAAGTGGTAGATGGCGCCACTGAAGAAGTCGACGTTGACCCAGATCCCCTTGGAGCGGTACGGCGCCATGGCCTTCTCCTGAACCTCCATGAGGATCTGGTACCACTGGGGTTGCCCCTTCTGCTCCCCCATGGTCCTGGCCCGCTCCCGGAGGTGTCGCGCTCGGGGGTCCTCGGCCTTGTACACCCGGTGGCCGAAGCCCATCACCCGCCCGCCGCTCTCGATGAGCTTGCGACAGTACTCCTCGGCCCGTGCGGGGGTCCCGATCTCCTCGGCCATCTTCATCACGGCCTCGGCGGCGCCCCCGTGCCAGGGGCCCTTGAGGGTGCCGATGCCAGACACCACCGCGCAGTGGAGGTCGGCCACGGTGCCGGCCGTGACCCGGGCGGCGAAGGCGGAGGCGTTGGAGCCGTGTTCGGCGTGGAGGACGAAGTCCACATCCATGGTGCGGACATCTTCGGGGTCCGGCTCCTGGCCGGAGAGCATGTAGAGGAAGTTCCCCGCGTGGTTCAGCTCCCGGTGGGGCGGCACCGGCTTCTCACCGTTCCGCATGCGGTGGTGGGCGGCCACGATCGTGGCCGCCTGAGAGGTGAGGCGGAGCCCCTTTCGGATGGTGGCCTCAATGGAGTTGTCCTCGGTCTCCGGGTCGTAGGCAGCGAGGGCGGAGACGGCCGTACGCAGCACATCCATGGGGTGGGCCTGCTTCACCCGGTCAATCACCTCGTACACCGGGTCAGGGATGGGGCGGGCCGCCTTCAACTGGGCATCCAGCTCCGCCAGCTCCTTCTGGGTGGGGAGCTCCCCCCACAGCAGCAGGTAGATCACCTCCTCAAAGGTGGACTTCTCCGCCAGGTCGTGGATGGTGTAGCCTCGATAGAGGAGCTTACCCATGGCGCCATCGATGAAGCTGGCCTCCGTGGTGTCGATATAGACGCCCCTGAGTCCCCGGTGAATCTCGACTTCCTTTGCCGTCGCCATGTGAACCTCCTCTGCCCGCGTTCAAGAAGAAAGGGACTCGGTTGTTGCACTACAGTCATCCGAGCCCCCCTTTCTTAGCCTCACTAGCGCCTCCCTGTGTACTAGTCCCTCCGCCCGAAGATGGCTACCGAGCAGGTGAAGGAGCCTGGCCGGCCGCCCAGGTTGTGAGTGAGACCCAGGTCGGCCTTTCTGAGTTGCCGGGGGCCTGCCTTCCCCTGGATCTGCTTATAGACCTCGTAGATCATCCTGATGCCGCTGGCACCGACGGGGTGCCCAAAACACTTGAGCCCGCCATCGGTGTTCACCGGCAGGTCGCCCTCCAGGCTAAAGCTGCCGGCCTCCACATCCTCCCCCGCCCGGCCCCGGGGGCTGAAGCCCAGGTCCTCATAGATGATCAGCTCGGTGATGGTAAAGCAGTCGTGCACCACCGCCAGGTCCATCTCCTTGCGGG
>JBHIBI010000107.1:0-4820 GCA_046758985.1 Dehalococcoidia bacterium | reverse complement strand
AGGCCCCTTCTCTCCCCTGACTGCCAGCGGTGAAGCCACAGCTCCGCTCTCTTGGTGAAGCTACAGGCTTGAGGATGGATACGAGGTACATTCTTGTAACCGGGGGCGTGGTTAGTTCCATAGGGAAAGGGATCAGCGTCGCCTCCATTGGCCGTATCCTTAAGAGCCGTGGCATCTCCGTCTCCGTGATGAAGCTGGACCCCTACCTGAACGTGGACCCCGGTACCATGTCTCCCTATCAGCACGGCGAGGTGTTCGTCACCAAGGACGGCGGTGAGACGGACCTGGACCTGGGCCACTACGAGCGCTTCATCGATGTAGAGCTCACCCGCTCCTCCAACCTCACCGCAGGGCAGGTGTACCAGCCCCTCATTGCCAGGGAGCGGCGGGGCGAGTTCCTGGGGGGTACCATTCAAACGGTCCCTCATGTGACAGGCGAGATCAAGTCGCAGATTTACCACCTGGCCGAGGAGACCGGGGCGGAGGCGATCGTGGTAGAGGTGGGTGGCACCGTGGGGGATATCGAGGGGCAGCCCTTCCTGGAGGCCATCCGCCAGATGCGCAACGAGGTGGGGAGGGACCGGGTCTTCTACATCCACCTGACCCTCCTGCCCTACATCACCGCCACAGGGGAGTTGAAGACCAAACCGACCCAGCACAGTGTGAAGGAGCTGCGTAGCCTGGGTATTCAGCCCGATGCCATCATCTGCCGCAGCGACTACCCGGTGCCCGACTACATCAAGCCCAAGATTGCCCTCTTCTGCGACGTGCCCCAGGAGGCGGTGATCCCCCTGGTAACCGCGCCCAACGTCTACGAGGTACCCCTGATTCTGGAGCGGGCCGGGTTGGGCGACATCCTGGTGCGGGCCCTGGGCTTTCCCCAGACCTCACGGGACCTGCGGGAGTGGGAGGAGCTGGTGGAGCGCATGGCGGCCCCCAAAGAGAAGCTCCCCATCGTCGTGGTGGGCAAGTACGTGGAGCTGCCTGACTCCTACATCTCGGTGAAGGAGGCCCTGCGGCACGCCGGGGTCTCCCTGGAGCGGGACGTAGAGATCCAGTGGGTCCACTCCGAGGAGCTGGAGCGGGAGGGGCCCGAGGCCCTCCTGGGGCAGGCCCAGGGCATCGTCGTCCCGGGGGGCTTCGGTGTCCGGGGCACCGAGGGGATGATCCGCACGGCCCGCTACGCCCGGGAGTACCAGGTCCCCTATCTGGGCCTCTGCCTGGGCATGCAGATGATGGTAGTAGAGTATGCCCGCTACGTGCTGGGGTGGGAGGACGCCAACTCCACCGAGCTGGACCCAGGGACTCCCTACCCGGTGATCGACATCATGCCGGACCAGCTTGGCGTGGTGGACAAGGGTGGCACCATGCGCCTGGGGCTCTATCCCTGTCAGTTCCGGCGGGGAACCAAGAGCCACCAGGCCTACGGCCAGGAGCTGGTGTACGAGCGGCACCGCCACCGTTTCGAGGTCAATAACGCCTACCGGGAGGAGCTGGAGCGGCATGGGCTCATCGCCAGCGGCCTCTCGCCCGATGGCCAACTGGTAGAGATCGCCGAGGTGGAGGACCACCCCTTTATGGTGGGGGTGCAGTTCCACCCAGAGTTTCGCTCCCGGCCCAACCGCCCCCACCCACTCTTCCGGGCCTTTGCGGAGGCGGCCGCGGCAACCCTGCGGGAGGGCGCGCAGCACCCGTTACCCCTGGGCTCATCCTCTTGAGCCCGGGGCACATAGACAGACCGATGGGACCGTGCTAAAGTTGAGGTGAAGCATGGAGCTCTTCCTGGACACGGCCAACATTGAGGAGATCCGGCAAGGGGTGCGGCTGGGAGTGCTGCGGGGCGTGACCACCAATCCCACCCTGGCCTCCAGGGAGGGCATCGGCGACCTCCGGGACTACCGCCACGCAGTCCAGGAGATCGCCCAGTTGGTGGAGGGGCCCATCTCTGTGGAGGTGGTGGCTGAGGATGTGGGGGAGATGCTCACCCAGGGCCGGGACATCGCCCAGTGGGCTCCCAACGTCTGGGTGAAGTTGCCCAGTACCTCCGCGGGCCTGGAGGCCATGCAGGTCCTTGCCCGGGAGGGCATCCGCATCAACCAGACCCTCTGTTTCTCCGTCAATCAGGCATTGCTGGGTGCCTGGGCAGGGGCCACCGTGGTGAGCCCCTTTGTGGGCCGGCTGGATGACGCCGGTCAGGAGGGGATGCAGGTGGTGGCCGACATCGTCACCGTCTTCCGACGGTACCAGTTCCCCACCAAGGTGATGGCCGCCAGCATCCGGCACCCCTTACATGTCGTTGCGGCGGCCAAGGCTGGGGCCGACATCGCCACCGTGCCATTGAAGGTATTGATGCAGATGACGCAGCACCCCCTGACCGATGCAGGGGTGGCCAGCTTCACCCGGGACTGGCAGCGGGCAGTGAAGGTCTAGCCTCCCGGTGCCCGCTGGCAAGGGCATTGCCGCGTATTCGTTTATCATTCTTTATGTGATGTAGCAGAAGCCGAGGAAAGACCCTCCATCCTCGCATCTTGTGCAACAACTCTGGGTGAGGTGAGTCTGGTGACAACTGAGCGGGTGGTCCACGTTTCTGAATTGGAGGCTAAGAGTCGGGAGGAGCTGCTGACCATGGCCCAGGAAGCGGGCCTGGAGGACGGCACGGCTCTGAGCTTCCTGCGACGGGAGGAGATCCTCTACCGGCTGCTCCAGGCCCTGGCCGACCAGCAGGTGCTCCTCATGGGCAGCGGCGTCCTGGAGATCATGGCCGATGGCTACGGGTTCCTGCGCTCCAACGGCGTCCGAGCCGGGGGTGGAGACGTGTACGTCTCCCAGTCCCAGATCCGTCGCTTTAGCCTGCGCACCGGCGATCAGGTGATGGGCCAGGTGAGACCGCCCAAGGATGGGGAGCGCTACTTCGGTCTCATCCGCGTAGAGAAGGTCAACGGCCTGGAGCCCGACGCTATCCGCTCGCGGCCCTACTTCGAGCAGTTGGTCCCCATCTTTCCCGACCAGCGTTTCAAGCTGGAGACCGTCTCGGGCAACCTGACCACCCGCATGATCGACCTCTTTGCTCCCATTGGCAGGGGCCAGCGGGGCCTCATCGTCTCGCCGCCCAAGGCGGGCAAGACCACGGTGCTGAAGAACATCGCCAACGGCGTCACCACCAACTACGACGACGTGTTCCTCATCGTGGCCCTCATCGGGGAGCGGCCTGAGGAGGTCACCGACGTGCGCCGCTCCGTCCAGGGGGAGGTGTACAGCTCCACCTTCGACGACTCAGTGGAGGACCAGTGCCGGGTGTCGGAGGTGGCCTTGGAGCGGGCCAAGCGGCTGGTGGAGAACGGGATGGATGTAGTGATTCTCCTGGACAGCATCACCCGTTTGACCCGGGCCTACAACCTGGCTGCCCCCACCAGCGGCCGCACCCTCTCCGGGGGCATCGACCCGGTGGCCCTGTACCCTCCCAAGCGCTTCTTTGGCGCCGCCCGCAACGTGGAGGACGGCGGCAGCCTGACCATCATCGCCGCCTGTCTCATAGACACCGGCAGCCGCATGGACGAGGTGATCTACGAGGAGTTCAAGGGCACGGGCAACATGGAGCTCCACCTGGACCGGAAGCTGGCCGAGCGGCGTATCTTCCCTGCCATCGATATTCTGCGCAGCGGCACCCGGCGGGAGGAGCTGATGCTGAGCGAGGAGATGCTGAAACAGGTGTGGCTGCTGCGCCGCATGATCTCCATGCTGGCCGCCGACTCGGTCAACCCCACCGAGGCCACCGAGCGGGCCATGGAGCGTCTGACCAAGACCAAGAGCAACGATGAGTTCCTGGCTACCCTCAGCAAAGAGATGTAACCAGGGGCATCTGGCCAGGGTGACAGACTCGCCTTGCCCTGACATTCTGGGGCGCCGGGCGTTTCTCTGTACAGAGGGGCTGGAGAGCTTCCCTCCGTTCCACCGGGGGCCTGGCAGCCGAATGGGGCGGAAGAAAGCCCCAGGGCTCTTGACAAACAGTGTGGAACCCCTGTATATTCCGCCATGGTTGTGTGCGAGTTGGAGTGAAATCCGTCTCTTGGACAGCCGGATACGGTCATCCGTCAAGGCGGTGTCCTTCGTCCCGATACATCGGGACTCAGGACAAGCCCGGAGCGATGCTCTGAGGCTCGCGAAGAGCGCTGCGGGAATGCCTTGACAAACGACGGATGATAATGGTATGAATAGGAGGGCTTGACCAAGGAAGGAGTGTCTTGCATGGCGTCTGGCTGGTGTTCGTACCAAAACCCGTTGTAGGGTTTGGAAGACGCAGCCCTTCGACAGGCTCAGGACAGAGCAGGTTTAACACCATGACTTTTTGTTGTATAAGGGGGAAGAAGTGAAAACCAAGGGATTGATTGGAATCCTTGCTATCCTTGGGTTGCTCCTGTCTATTAGTATCGTGCCCGCCACCGTCCTGAGTGACGATGGCACAGCCCATGGTGATGACGTCCAGGTGGTCCTGGAGCTCCAGGACGAGGCCGATGATGACCGGGACTGGATCAGCACCGATCCGCTGGCCTCTCCGCTGGAACCACCGCTCGAAGCAGATTCCGACGGTAACATCTTGCAGATCATTGTGCACGACAACGATGCGGGTATCATGGTCGCCCCCAACAACGACACCATCGAGGTGACGGTAGAGACCACCGCCGGCGGCGCCGACCTCACGGTAGAGATCGACGAGGACGCCGCTGTCGCGGGCTTGTTCGCCGCTGAGATCACCGTGACCACCGGCGCCACCGAAACCACAGACCCGTGCGACCCGGACTTGATCGATTGTAACATCCGGG
>JBHIBI010000106.1:0-4834 GCA_046758985.1 Dehalococcoidia bacterium | reverse complement strand
GAGGCGGAGCCCGGCGATGCCGTTGGCGTCCTCCTCCGGGGTACTGAACGGGAGGATGTGGAGCGCGGTCAGGTGCTGGTCAAGCCCGGCTCCATGAAGCCCTACAAGACGGTCAGCGCCGAGGTGTACGTCCTGGCCAAGGAGGAAGGTGGGCGTCACACCCCCTTCTTCCCCGGCTACAAGCCCCAGTTCTACATCCGTACCTCTGACATCACAGGGGAGATCGAGCTCCCCGAGGGCGTGGAGATGGTCATGCCCGGGGATAACGTGCAGATGACCTTGAAGCTCCAGTACCCCGTGGCCCTGGAGGAGGGACTGCGCTTCGCCATCCGCGAAGGCGGTAGGACCGTGGGGGCGGGCGTGGTGACCAAGGTGCTCGAGTAGGCCATGGCCAAGAAGGGCGAGGTGCGCGGGGTCATCACCCTGGCTTGTGTCGACTGCCGGGAGCGAAACTATACCACCGAGAAGAACCGGCACAATGATACCCAGCGTCTGGAGCTCAACAAGTACTGTCCCCGATGCCGCGGGCACCGGGTACACCGGGAGGTAAGGTAGCCGTGCGCAAGCCCTCCACCAGGGAGCTGGCGAGCCGACCCATCTCTCGGGAGTCCCTCCGGAACGTCAAGCTCCTCCAGTTCTTTCGGGAAACCTGGGCGGAGCTAAAGAAGGCCACCTGGCCCACGCGGGAGGAGACGGCCCGCCTAACCTTCATCGTCATCGTTATCTCCGCCATCATCGGCATCTTCCTGGGCATTACTGACTGGGGATTCAATCAGAGCTTTACCCGTTTCGTAATCATCGGCCGTTAGGCTGGCGTTCAACGGGAGCAGACACCAGCCGGAGCGGGATGTGGTTGCCCCTCTGGCTCGCAAGCAAGAGACATGACCAACACCGAAAGGGAGCAGTGCTGGTGACCACCCAACAGGAAGAGAAGGAGACCCGCTGGTACATTCTGCATACCTACTCCGGCCAGGAGGACCGGGTCAAAAAGAACCTGGACCAGCGGATCCAGTCCCTGGACATGCAGCACAAGATCTTCCAGGTGGTCATCCCCACCGAGGAGGAGATCGTCATCAAGGAGGGGAAGCGCCGGCAGGAGCGGAAAAGGGTCTTCCCGGGGTATGTGCTGGTGCAGATGAAGCTGGACGACGAAAGCTGGTCCGTGGTACGCAACACCCCAGGGGTCACCAGCTTCGTCTCCACCGAGGATGAACAGGAGCGGCGCCCCAAGCCGGTGCCCCTGAGCGACCAAGAGGTGGAGGCCATCCTAAAGCAGATCGAGGCGGGCCCGTCCCGGGTGAAGGTGGGCTTCCAGCAAGGCCAGTCGGTACGCATCACCTCCGGGCCCTTCGCCGACTTCATCGGCACCGTCGAGGACGTGGACCCCGACCGGGGGAAGATGCGAGTGCGGGTCTCCTTCTTCGGCCGGGAGACCCCCGTGGAGTTAGACTTCCTCCAGGTGGAGCAGACCTAGAGCCCCCGCAGTTGGCACAGCAGGTGGGAGGAACCGCTTGGCGAAAAGGGTGAGAGCCATCATCAAACTCCAGCTTCCCGCGGGGAAGGCTACCCCGGCGCCGCCCGTGGGGCCGGCCCTGGGTCAGCACGGGGTCAACATCATGCAGTTCGTCAAGGAGTACAACGAGCGTACCGCCACTCAGGCGGGGACCATCATCCCTGTACAGCTCACCGTCTTCGAGGACCGCTCCTTCACCTTTGTGACCAAGACCCCACCGGCCTCAGAGCTCCTGCGCCAGGCCGCTGGCGTGGAGAAGGGGGGGGCGCAAGGCCGCCTCCAGCACGTCGGCCAGGTGAGCCAGGAGCAGGTGCGAGAGATCGCCCAGACCAAGCTCCAGGACCTGAACATCCAGGACATCGAGAAGGCTATGAAGATCATCGAAGGCACCGCTAGAAGTATGGGCATCGAGGTCGTATCCTAATGGTGGAGTTAGAGCAAGGAACCCCTTCCCCACAGGAACCCAAGCTGACCAAGCGGGGCAAGCGCTACCGGGAGGTGTACCGGCAGACGGATCGCTCCCAGGCCTACACCCCTCAGGAGGCGGTGGAGCTGGCCAGGCAGCAGGCCAGCGCCCGGTTCCCCGAGACGGTGGAGCTGCACCTGCGCACCGCCTCCGACCCCAGGCACTCCGACCAGTTGGTCCGGGGGGTGTGTAGCCTCCCCCACGGCCTGGGAAAGTCCATGCAGGTCCTGGTCTTCGCCAGCGGCGAGGGGGCCCTCCTGGCCCAGGAGGCGAGTGCCGACTTCGTCGGCGACGAGGATCTGATCAAGCGCATCGAGGGGGGTTGGCTGGAGTTCGACGTAGCCATCGCCACGCCGGATATGATGGGGAGGATCGGTCGCCTGGGCCGCTTCCTGGGACGCCGCGGCCTCATGCCCAACCCTCGGACGGGCACCGTAGTGGCCGCCGAGGACCTCCCCCGGGCCATCGCCGAGGCCAAGAAGGGCCGCCTGGAGTTCCGCATGGACCGCACGGCCGTCATCCACGCCCCCATCGGCAAGGCCACCTTTGAATCACGTCAACTGCTGGACAACCTGGCCACCTTCGTGGATGCCGTCCAGCGGGCCCGTCCCTCTGGTGTCAAGGGCCAGTTTATCCGCAGCGCCTATCTCACCACCACCATGGGTCCCAGCATCAAACTGGACCTTGCCAGCCTCCTTGCCCTGCGTGTAGAATAAAAGGGAGCCGCTAGCCGACACATCACTACAACTGAACAGTTTCGGGACGCCGTAGACAGCGGGTGGCCCACGGGCCCTAAGGAGCTCTCGCCCGCCGAGGCTGACCAAGAGGTCGTCCTGGCGACCTTGGGTTGGGCCCTGCGTCTACAGGCGCAGGGCTTTCTGGTGCTCGAAGGCGGGGGCGAGCTTCTTTTGGAGGAGATGACCTATGCCCACACGGAGGAAAATCGAGCTGGTGGAGGAGCTGCAGGAGAGGTTCTCCCGCTGCTCCATCGCCATAGCTACAGACTGCACGGGACTGCCCGTTTTCGCCCTGACCGAGCTGCGCCAGCGCCTGCGGCAACAGGGGGTGGAGTACAAGGTCATCAAAAACAGCCTGGCCCGCATCGCCGCCGATGCCATTGGCCGCCCCCAGCTCAAGGAGATCATCCAGGGGCCCACCGCCCTGGCCTTGGGCTACAGCGACCCGGTCGAGGCGGCCCGAGCGTTGGACCAGTACATCAAGAGCACCCGTTCCACCCTGGTCGTCAAGAGCGCGGTGATGGATACCCATGTCCTCACCCCTGCCCAGGTGACCAGGCTGGCTACCCTGCCCTCCAGGGAGCAGCTGCTTGCCAGGCTACTGGGCCAGATGCAGTCCCCCATCGCCCGGCTCATCAATATCCTCAACGCTCCCCTGGTATCCCTGGTGACCCTGCTGCAACGACGGGTGGAACAGGGCGAGCGACCCACGGGCTAAGGCCCATTCCTGAAATGAGGCGACGAGAACACGGAAGCTCAAGGAGGTAGCATGACCAAGGAAGAGATCCTGGAAGCCATCAAAGGGATGTCGGTGCTGGAGCTGTCGGAGATGGTGAAGGCTCTGGAGGAAGAGTTCGGCATCAGCGCCGCAGCACCGGTAGCCGTCGCCACCGCTGCTGGCGCCCCGGGCGCGCCTGCGGCCGCGGAGGCCGCCGCACCCGCAGAGGAGGAACAGACCGAGTTCAATGTCCTGCTCCAGGATGCCGGGGCCAACAAGATCAACGTCATCAAGGCGGTACGGGAGGTGACCACCCTTGGCCTGCGCGAGGCCAAGGAGCTGGTGGAGAGCGCCCCCAAACCAGTACGCGAGGGCATCACCAAAGAGGAGGCTGACCAGATCAAGCAGAAGCTGGAGGCCGCTGGGGCCACGGTGGCGATTCAGTAGGCCCCTGGCGGGACTGACGGATGACCTCCCGAGCCTTTTCCCTGCCTTCCCAGGAAAAGACCTGGGTCTCCACCCCCTCCAGAAGCTTGTAGGTCCTGAAGAAGTTCTCGATCTCCCGCAGCCAGTGCTGGCCCAACTGCTCCAAGTCGTTGACCTCGGCGAAACGGGGGTCGTCCATCAACACGGCCAGCACCTTGTCATCGATCCCCTTCTCGTCCTCCATCCGCAGCAGCCCGATGGGCCTGGCCCGCACCAGGCAGCCGGGAAAGGTGGGCTCCTCCACCAGGACCAGCACATCCAGGTGATCGCCATCGGGTGCCCGGGTGTTGGGGATGTAGCCGTAGTCGGCAGGGTAGTGGACCGAAGAGTAGAGCACCCGGTCCAGCCAGATGGAGCCCGTCGCCTCGTCGTACTCGTACTTGTTCCTGCTCCCGCGGGGTATCTCGATGCGCACCTCGATGGACTCGCCCATGCGGTAACCTCCCATACCCTGCGGTATCCTATACCCCTGCCCCGAGTTGGTCGGGGTCGGGCCTACCCAAGGGTGGCTAAACGCCACAACTCTATTATACTAGTGCTCAGTTCCGGAATTGTCACGTTGGCTGGTGGGAAGCGCTGGCTGCAGTAGGATAAGGAGTTGACAAACTGAGCACTGGGCTGGTCAGGAGGACACGCCGGCATAGCATGTCCAACCGAGGGAGAAACCGCAGAAGAGGGGGCACGGCGAAGGGCCGTCCTACGACTCTTGCGCCGCGGCACCAGGCCCTCCAGGGGGCCCTTCAGGCCACCCTGGAACGGCTCCGTAGCGCCTCTGAGGCCGCCCAGTTAGAGGCCTGCGCCAGAGAGCTGGAGCAGCACCTGGACGACCTGGTGGATGAGACCATCCGGGCTTACGACCGGGGCCAGGGTGACCTGGTGGAGCGGTTCATGCGGGTGGAGAAGCTGGTCTTCGA
>JBHIBI010000105.1:0-4857 GCA_046758985.1 Dehalococcoidia bacterium | reverse complement strand
CCCCAGGCAGCACCGCCCATGGTCCCGATGTCCCGCATCCCGGTGACCGCCTCCCCTTCCATGAACTGGCGCGCGTAGGCATAGGCCCCGAGGCCTACGAGGACCAGCAGCCCTGTCACCAGGAGATAGAACCCGGTCCCACCCTGGCCTACTCCGTAAGGAAGTCTGGTCGCGGCTCCCGTCGCCATGGCCTATTCCCTCGCTTTCACGGCTTCGATCTGCCGGGGCTCGGCCCCCGGTGGTGGGGCACCGATGTAGTACACCCTGGGCCGGGTGTTGAACTCCTCCTCCAGCCGGAAAGAGCGGTTCCTGGCGAGGATCCTGGAGACCACGCTATTCGGGTCATCCAGGTCGCCGAAGTGAAGTGCAAAGGCGGGGCAGTTGGCCACACACGCCGGTACAAGGTTTTTCTCCACCCGGTGGATGCAGAAGGTGCACTTCTCCATGACCCCTTTGAGATGCCCGCCCCCGGCGGTCCGTCGCCCGTCCTGCATGGGCTGGTCCAGGTCTGGGTTCTTATAAGGCGGCACAGCGCCATTAGTGATGCGGTTCAGGGACTCAGCGGCCGGGGCGTCCCAGTCCAGGTACTGGTTCTCCTTGGGTTTCTTCCAGTTGAAGTAGTTGACGCCGTAGGGACAGGCCACCTCGCAATAGCGGCACCCGATGCAGCGGTCAAAGTCGGTGGCTACCAGGCCGTCCTCCCGCTTGTACCGGGCACCCACCGGGCACACCTTCACGCACGGAGCGTTGTCGCAGTGCATGCAGGGCCGGGGCATGAACCTCACCTGGGCATCGGGATACTCCCCCTCCTCCAGGCGGAAGACGTACATCCAGAAGTGGGCTCCCGGCGTGCCATTTTCCACCTTGCAGGCCATCATGCACGCCCGGCAGCCGTAGCACCTGGAGAGGTCAATTACCATTCCATATCGGGCCATAGCTAGTTACCTCCCCTACTTATACACTCGCACCTTCACATGAAAGGACTGGTCCGCGCTGTTGGCCACGTAGCCTTCGCCACTGAAGAAAAGGGCGTTGGCCGTGGGCCCCTGGTCCTTGGTGATGGGGTTCACCCAGAACCCGTAATGGTGGGCCAGGGACACCGTATCCGGCCTGATGCCTTCCAGATACCGCACCTTGGTCCTGACTCTTCTGGTCTCGCCCGTCACCGCGTTGTGGGACTCAACCCATACCTCTTCGCCGTCGGCGATTCCCCTCTCTTTTGCCGTCCTGGGGTTGATCTCCAGGCCCTGCTCAGGGGCCAGCTCGTTAAGGAGCGGGACGAAGGTGCTTCTGGACTGCTTGAACTCGATCATCTTATGGCTAGTCAGATAGAGGTTGTAGTCGCGGGGGGACTGCTCCATGGTGGGCGTAACCCAGGCGGGGAAGGCGGTATATTGTCGCCAGTAGAATTGGGGAACGCCTTTTTCTCTCATCACCTTCTGATACCGCAGAAGTGACTCGCCGTAGAGTCGGTGCCGGATACCGCCGTAGGGCGGGTCCCAGGCGGGCGCATACAGCTTGTTCACCGGGATCGGCTTGGCCGCAATGTGCTGCGTCTCGAAGAAGCGGATGCCACCCTCGTAGCCCTCAGACGTGGCCCAGCGGTCGAAGATGTCCCGCACCTCAGGTTTGGTATGGAGGTCCAGCTTGTAGGGGTCCTCCAGCTTCAGCTCCTTGTTGATCTCGTCAATGTAGCCGCCCTCGCCGTAGAGGGTGCCTGCCCTCTCGCACAGGTCAATGTAGATGTCGATATCCCCCCTAGACTGGAACAGGGGTTCCATAGGCGGCATCCGCAGCGTGGTGGCGTCGGTGTACTGGTCGGTGACCCCCAGGGGTCCTTCGTACTTCTCGATGGTGGCGGCGGGCAGCACCACGTCAGCGAAATAGTCCGCCGTCTCGCTCAGCCACGGGTCAATGACGGCGATGAATTTGAACTTCTTGTAGGACTCCATGATGGCCTTCTGATCCGGGAAGGCCAGCACGGGGTTGGCCATGTGGATAATGAGCACCTCCGGGGTGTAGTCCACACCCCACTTCTGGGGGTCCAGCATCACGTGGGCCACGATGGAGGAGTTGTTGCTGTTGATAGGGAAGAACTTGCTGTCCTTGAGGTAGATGTTGTACGGGGGGTCCTTGATCTGTATCTCGCCAAGGGCTTTGAAGTTCTTGTGTATGCTCCTGCCCGTATCGGTCCTGAGGCCACCTACCGCCTCCACCGCTCCCAGCAACATGAACACCAGCGTCGCCATCCTGATGAGCTGGAACCCTAGCTCCTGCTGCGATACGTGATAGGCCATGACGCCCACCGGCCTGTAGGGTAGCGTCACGCCATCCAGGACGATGGTGCTCCCTATCCGGGCGTTCTCCCCCAGCTCCTCAGCCACGTGGCGTATGGTGCTCGCTGGCAAGCCACAGATGGTAGCGGCCCACTCCGGCGTGAACTGGGCTACATGTTCCTTGAAAAGCTGGAACGCGGTCTTGACCCTTGTCGCTCCAACGGAGTACTCGCCCTCAAGAGCGGGGGCAATGCCCGGCGCATCGTGGGGCTTGGGGCCACCCGTGGCCTTATCCCACACCTGCTCCTTGCCCTCCACTTTCAGGAAATAGCCGTCGTCCTTCACCAGGAAGGGCGAGTTGGTGTGCTTGATGAGGTACTCCGTGTCCAGGTACCCCCGGTCGACCAGGACGTTGGCCATGGCCAGCAGGAGGGCTAGGTCGGTGCCCGGCTTGATGGGGAGCCATTCGTCGGAGAAGGGGCCCATGCCCCTTCTCCAGGGGTCAACGTGGACCACCTTCATACCCTTCTCCCTGGCCTGGATGAACTGCTGGTGCCAGGTTATCTGGCAGAACTTGTTGCCCCCGGCGTTCATTGCATTCCAACCTATCGATAAGAGGTATCGAGTGTGGCGGAAGTCCGGGTGCAGTACACCGTGCAAGCCGATGGTGTATTCCTGGGCGCGGTATCCAGCATCGGAGCAGAAACCACCGTGGTGGAGCTTGGTGGCACCGGAGGCATGGACGAAGGCGGTATCGTAGAAACTCTTGGCCTTGCTGCGGCCCTTTTGCCACACCAGGAGCCGCTTATCCCTGGCCCGAACCTCCTTGATCTTGTCCCCCACCAGGGTAAGGGCCTCGTCCCAGGAGGCCTGCCGCCATCTGCCAGACACCCCCTTCTCATTGATCCTGATGAGGGGCATCTTGACTCGGTTGTAGTCATAGATAGCGATGATCTGGCCCATCCCTTTGGGGCAGAGGGTGCCCCGGTTGCGGGGGTGGGAGGGGTGCCCCTCGAACTTCACCACCCGCCCGTTGACCACCCGGGCCAGCATGCCGCAGTCCTGCTTACCAATCCAGCAGGTGGTGGGGACCCACTTCTCGGCCAGGGTTGGTGAGGTAGCCGAGTCCCCGGCCACCAGGGTCTCCAGCGGGCCGTAAAGGAAACGGCTGGCAACGAGGCCTCCCCCAACCACCGCACTCCCCTTTAGGAAGGTCCTTCTGGTTGTTTTCACGGTCAGCCTCCGTGCCTGGTATGGGTCACCTGCTCTTATATGGGTCGGTTCCTGCCTATATTGGTGGCTCCGACGTAATCGTGTCTATGGCACCAAGGTACTATTTATGAGAAATCTATCACAAGCACACACCCACAGTTCCTACCCGTTGGGGTAGTTTTGGGGTAGTGCGACTGCATAAATGCGGGTATCTCGACCATGACCGGGCCCGCTCTTCCCATCTTGAGGCGGGCAAAGGCAAGGCGTATGGTCTCGACCCTTGAAATATGATGCCGTTCGTCGGATTCAGTGCCCATGTTGCGGTTCAGGGGATGAAATTGAAGCTCTGGTTGAAATCCCCACGGGCGGCCGGTAAGCTAAAGCGGGCATCGTCTGAAGTCCTACTACACTGGAAAGGAGCGTCGTCGTGATCATCGACACCAGGCTCCGGCCACCCACCCCGGAATTTGTCAGAATCATGGTGGAGGGCCCCATGACCTCCACCTACTTCCGGAAGCTGAAGAAGATCTTCCCGCCACGCCCCATCGAGGAGTTCCTCCCGGAGATAGACGAGGCGGGCATCACCAAGGCGGTCCTCGTGGGAAAGAGCGACCAGAGCACCACCCGAGTCAGCGTTCCCCATGAGCACATCGCCGACTTGGCACGCCGCTACCCCGGCCGGTTCATCGGTATCGCGGGTATCGACCCTACTGTGGGCACCTGCGGCGAGGTCCTCCAGGAGGTGGAAATGGTGGTGAGGGAGCTGGGAATGGCAGGCATCTCCCTGGACCTCCTGGCCACCGACGTGAAGTACACCGACAAACGCCTCTACCCCATCTACGCTAAGTGTGAGGAACTTGGCGCCGTGGTCTACATCACCACGGGCTACCTCATGGGCCGGGCTTCCCTGGATACCGGGGCCCCCGCGGCCATCAATGAGATCGCCACCGACTTCCCCAACCTCAAGATCGCCTGTCCCCACGCCTGCTGGCCCTGGGTCCACGAGTTCATGTCTGTCATCATGCGCTCCTCGGTCCTCGGCGGCGGCAACGTCTACTGCCTCCTCGACGTGAACCGGCCCTGGCTCCCCGGTAGTGAGCTCTACGTCCAGTATGCCAACCAGTTCCCCGACATCGCCGACCACATCCTCTTCGGCACCGGCTACCCCCTGAGCTTCTGGAACCCCGACGGCACCCCCGAGGCCCTGCCACCAAGGGTGGAGCGCTTCAGGAAACTCCCCTTCAAGCCCGATGTCATGGAGAAGGTTCTGTACAAGAACGCTGTTAGGCTTTTTGGCCTGTAGCAGCACCCGGTGCTCGCCCAACGACGACGTTGACCCGGGACTGCACCCCCGGGCCCAGGGTGCACC
>JBHIBI010000104.1:0-4888 GCA_046758985.1 Dehalococcoidia bacterium | reverse complement strand
TGCTCTCCGTCTCCGTGGGCTCGATCATCAGCGCCTCCTCCACGATGAGGGGGAAGTACATGGTGGGGGCGTGGAAGCCGTGGTCCAGGAGCCGCTTGGCCACGTCCAGCCCCTTGACGCTCCGTGCCTTCTGCCACTTGGCCGACAGGATCACCTCGTGCATGCAGGGGCGGTCGTAGGGGAGGTGGTAGGTGCCCTTGAGGGCGCTGAGCAGGTAGTTGGCGTTGAGGACGGCGTCGGCGCTGACCTGGCGCAGCCCGGGCCCGCCCAGGGTGCGGATGTAGGCGTAGGCCCGCGCCAGCACGCCGAAGTTGCCGTGGAAGCCCGCCAGCTTGCCGATGCTCTGGAAGGGGCGCACCAGCTCGTACTCCTCCGAGCCTTCCCGCTTGGCTACCACGGGGGCGGGCAGGAAGCGGAGGAGGGTCTCGTTGACGCAGACGGGGCCCGAGCCGGGGCCGCCGCCGCCGTGGGGGGTGCTGAAGGTCTTGTGCAGGTTCAGGTGCACCACGTCGAAGCCCAGGTGCCCCAGCTTGGCGCGGCCCAGCAGGGCGTTCATGTTGGCCCCGTCGCCATAGACCAGTCCTCCCGCCTGGTGCACCAGGTCGCAGACCTCCACGATGTTGGGGTCGAAGAGGCCCAGGGTGGTAGGCAGGGTGAACATGATGCCCGCCAGGTCGGGCCCGGCCACCTGGCGCAGCGCCTCCAGGTCCATGTTGCCCTGGGAGTCCGAGGGGACGGTGACCACCTTGAAGCCGCCCATGGCCGCCGAGGCGGGGTTGGTGCCGTGGGCGCTGTCGGGGATGGCCACCTTGCGGCGGGTGCCGTCGTCCCGGCCATCGTGGTAGGCCCGCATCATCAGCACGCCGGCCAGCTCGCCGTGGGCTCCGGCCATGGGGGCCAGGCTGGTGCCCGCCATGCCGGTGAGCTCCGCCAGGTACCCCTGGAGCTCGTACATCAGCTTCAGAGCGCCCTGCGCCGTCTCCACTGGCTGGGAGGGATGGAGGTGAGCGAAGCCGGGCAGGGAGGCCACCTCGTCGTTGACCTTGGGGCTGTACTTCATGGTGCAGCTACCCAGGGGGTAGAAGTGGGTGTCCACGGAGAAGTTGAGCTGGCTCAGGTGGGTGAAGTAGCGCACCACCGCGGCCTCGGTGACCTCGGGGAGCTCCAGGTCCCGGCGCAGCAGGCCCTCGTCGGGGAGGGCGTGGGCCGGCACGTCCAGGTCCGGCAGGGTGGTGCCCACTCTGCCGGGCACGCTGCGCTCCATGAGTAGTCTTCGCAGCTCTTGCTCCACCTTCCCTAGCTCCTGGAGAACTCGGCCAGGGCCTGGGCCAGCGCCTCGATCTCCCCCCTGGTGTTCAGCTCGGTGACGCAGAGCAGCATGCTGCTGGCGACCTGCCCGCCGATGTCCAGCCCCCCGATGATGCCCCGCTCCAGCAACCGGCGGTTGATCTCCGACGGCGGCGCGGGACACTGGACGACGAACTCCCGGAAGAAGGTGCCGCCCAGGGGCAGGGAGTAGCCGGGGGTGCGGGAGATGAGGGAGGCGGCGTAGTGGGCCTTGTGGTAGCACAGCTCGGCGATGCGTTGCAGGCCCTGCTTGCCCATGGTGGCCCCGTAGATGGTGGCGGCCAGGGCTACCAGGGCCTGGCTGGTGCAGATGTTGCTGGTGGCCCGCTCCCGCCGGATGTGCTGCTCCCGGGTCTGGAGGGTGAGCACGTAGCCCGTCCGGCCCTGGGCATCGGTGGTGCGGCCCACGATGCGGCCGGGCATCTGCCGCAGGAACTTCTCCCTGGTGGCGAAGAGGCCCACGTAGGGGCCCCCGAAGCTCAGGGGGATGCCCAGGGGCTGGCCCTCGGCGGTGACGATGTCGGCGTTGTAGTCCCCCGGGGGGTGGAACATGCCCATGGCGATGGGGTCGGTGGAGACGGCCAGGAGAGCGCCCTGCCCGTGGGCCACCTGTTCCAGGGGGGCCAGCTCCTCCAGGTAGCCGTAGAAGTTGGGGTGCTGTACCAGGAGGCAGGCGGTCTCGCTGGTGAGCTGCACCCGCCCCGGGCTCTGGGTGACCACCTCGATGCCCTGGGGAGTGGCGTAGGTGGTGAGCACCTCACGGTAGGTGGGCGAGACGGTGTCCAGCACTACCACCTGCCCGCGGCCGGTGACGCGGCAGGCCATCAGGGCGGCCTCGGCCAGGGCGGTAGCGCCGTCGTACATGCCGGCGTTGGCCACCTCCATGCCAAAGAGCTGGCAGACCAGGGTCTGGAACTCGTAGGCCACCTGGAGGGTGCCCTGGCTGGCCTCGGCCTGGTAGGGGGTGTAGGCGGTCATGAACTCGCCGCGGCCCATCAGGTGGCGAACCACGCTGGGAATGAAGTGGTTGTAGGCCCCGGCCCCCAGGAAGCAGGCGTACCGCTTGGTATCGACGTTCTGGGTGGCACGGGCCTCTAGCTCGCGGCCTAGCTCCAGCTCTGAGAGGGGCGGGGGCAGGTTCAGCCAGGGGTCGCGGTAGGCCTCGGGGATGTCGCTGAACAGCTCCTCTATCGAGGCCACGCCTACGGCACGCAGCATGGCACTGCGGTCCTCTTCCGTGTTGGGGCTGTAGGGGGAAAGGAAGGTGCGGTCTTCCATGCTCGCCAGGCTAGCCCTGCTCCGCGATGTACGCTTCGTACTCGCTGGCGGACAGGAGCGCGTCCAGCTCCCGGGGGTTGCTGAGGGAGATGCGGAGGAGCCAGCCCTTGGTGTAGGCGTCTTCGTTGACCGTCTCGGGGCGGTCCAGGGCTCCCTGGTTGACCTCCACCACCTCGCCGTTGACGGGGCAGAGGATGTCCGAGACCGACTTGACCGACTCTACCTCACCGATCTTCTGGTGCTGCTGGACCTTGGTGCCTGGCTGGGGTAGCTCGAAGTAGACGATGTCCCCCAGTTGGTCCTGGGCGAAGTCGGTGATGCCCACCAAGGCCACGGACTTGCTCTCCAGCAACACCCATTCGTGCTCTCGGGAATACTTGCGGTCTGTTGGGTTCACGATGTCCTCTTTCTCGAATAGAAGGGTAGGGGTGTAACCTGGGCCTCCACCTGTCTACCGCGGATGTCAACCTGCAGGCTCTGGCCGGAAGTGGCGTACTCCACCCGAACATAGCCCAGGCCGATGCTCCTGTCAAGGGTTGGCGAGTAGGTACCGCTGGTCACTGCGCCTACCGGCTGCCCCTGCACCAGCAGAGGGTAGCCGTGCCGGGCGACGCCCTGCCCTTGGATGACGAACCCCACCAGGCGGCGCTGGAGCCCTTCCTGTTGCTGGCGCAGCAGCGCCGAGGAGCCGACAAACTCCCCCTTCTCCAGCCGTACAAAGCGCTCCAGGCCCGCCTCCAGCGGTGTCGTCGTCTGGTCTGTGTCGCTGCCGTGGAGCAGCAGCCCCGCCTCCAGCCGGAGCACGTCTCGTGCCCCCAGGCCGCAGGGCTGGGCACCCCGCTCCATGAGCGCCCGCCAGAGGGGAGGGCCTGCCTGCCACGGGACGATGAGCTCAAACCCGTCCTCGCCGGTGTAGCCTGTACGGCCCACCAGGGCGCTCTTGCCCGCCACCTCGCCTACGGCGCAGGTGAAGGGGCGCAGGGCCGAGAGGGCATTGCCGGAGAGGGACTCCAGCAGAGCTGGCGTCTCCGGCCCCTGGAGGGCGACCATTACGGTCTCCTCGGTCCGGTCTTCCATGGCGACTTGGGGAAAGCGCTCTCGGGACCACTGGTGGAGCCAGGAGACGACAGGAGGACGATTGGCGGCGTTACAGACCAGCAGGAACTTCTGCTCACCCAGCCGGTAGACGATGCCGTCGTCGATGATGCCGCCCTGCTGGTTCAGCAGCAGGGTGTACCGGGACCGGTCGGGCTGGAGGGTGACCACACTGGCGGTGAGGACCCAGTCCAGGAGGGCGGTGGCATCGGACCCCGACAGGTAGAGGCGTCCCATGTGGGAGACATCAAAGATGCCCGATCCGCCGCGGACGGCCCGGGCCTCGGCCAGAATCCCCGCGAACTGGATGGGCATCTCCCATCCAGCGAAGGGCATCATGCGCGCCTTCAGTTCCAGGTGGGTCTGGTAGAGGGCCGTCCGCTTCAGCGCCTGGGTCAACCTCTGCTCCGGCGGTGGTGGGCTCATGGTAGTGGCCGCAGCGGGGCCCTGTCAAGGAAGCCTTTCCCCTCCATCCGGGAGGGGCGAGAGGTGCACCTCTGCTGGCTGCTGGGTGAGCCCGAGGTGCAGTTCTGGCACGAGGTGGATGCCGGCTTCCCCGGCCGTCAGCCCCTGTAGGGTCCTCCTTGCGGGGAAACGATGTTCCTAAAACGTACTGGGCATCGAGGGGGAGTCATGTATCCCCCCTGACAGCACTGGGGGCACCCTTACCATTACCCCAAGGGGCCAGACCTGACTGAGGTCTGGCCCCGTTTAAGATGGTCAAAGGCTGCTAATCACTGTCCGAATCGCCACCGCCGCTTACTACGCTGAAGGGGGCTGAACCCTGCGCCGTGGGGTCTTCTACGACGGTTACCACAGCTAGGTAGCTTCCCTGACCCAAGGGAGACGGCTCCGTCCACCGCACGTTCACCTCGTCGCCGACGGCGATGGTGACCGCTTTGTCCAGCAAGGTGTTGTCCTGCACCGTGGTCCCCGCCGCGTCGTAGATCACGCAACGGACCGTTATCGAGGCCGGGGCGGCCCCCAGGTTCTCGATGCGGGCCTGGATGTTGTAGGTTCCCTTCCTGACATCCCTGGCGCGCACCTTGGTGATGTCTACGTTGGCGGTGGGTGCCGTTGTCACGGTAAGGGTGGCGCTGTTGCTCACCACCGCATCCTGAGTAGCTGTAATGTTCGCTGTCCCTGCCGTGACACCCGTGGCCAGACC
>JBHIBI010000103.1:0-4891 GCA_046758985.1 Dehalococcoidia bacterium | reverse complement strand
CCTCTGTTGACAGGGCAATCCTTTCTTGGTAGCATACTTATTTGGCCTTGAAAAACGTGGAGAACAGGTATGCCGACGGCTAACCAACTGGTACGGAAGGGGCGCAAAGCGGTCAAGAAAAAGACCAAGGCCCCTGCCTTGCACTGGGTGAACAACTCGTTGCGGAACCGGACGAGCTGGGGGACTGGGGCCCCGCAACGGAGGGGCGTCTGCATCCAGGTACGGACCATGACCCCCAAGAAGCCCAACTCGGCGCTGCGCAAGATCGCCAGAGTCCGTTTCACCAACGGCATGGAGGCCACCGTCTACATCCCCGGCGAGGGTCACAATCTGCAGGAGCACTCGGTGGTCCTGGTGCGGGGTGGAAGGGTCAAGGACCTCCCCGGCGTGCGCTACCACGTGGTTCGCGGGGCCCTGGACTGCGAAGGTGTTCCCAGCCGAAGACGGGGCCGGAGCAAGTACGGTTCTGAGCGCCCCAAGGGTTCCGCCCTCAGCTAAACCTCTCTCCTAGGAGCACTTCTCACCGATGCCTAGACGGAGACGTGCCGAAAGGCGGCTTATTCCGCCTGAAACCAAGTACGGCAGCAGCGTGGAGCTGACCCGCTTCATCAACCGGCTCATGCTGCGGGGCAAGAAGTCTCTTGCCCAGCGCATCGTCTATGAGGCGCTGGAGCAGGTCGAAAAGGAGACCAAGCGGGGTGCCCTGGAGGTCTTTACGCAGGCCGTCCGCAACACCACCCCCATCCTGGCGGTACGGCCACGGCGGGTCGGAGGGGCCACCTATCAGGTGCCCATGGAGGTCCGGCCAGAGCGGGGCGAGGCCCTGGCCATGCGCTGGATCATCCACTCTGCCCGTTCGCGCTCGGGTGCCTCCATGGCCCGCAGACTGGCCCTGGAGCTCCTGGATGCCCACCGAGGCCAGGGCACTGCGGTGAAGCGCCGGGAGGACCTCCACCGGATGGCGGAGGCCAACCGCGCCTTCGTGCACTACCGATGGTAGCAAACCCGCCAGAGGCGGGAGACAGGCTTGGCCAATCATGGCTGGAATCATCCCGATAGATCACATCCGCAACATAGGGTTTGTCGCCCACATCGACGCCGGGAAGACTACCGTCACCGAGCGGGTGCTCTTCTTCACCGGGCGCATCTATAAGGTGGGTGAAGTGGACGCAGGCACCACGGTCATGGACTGGATGCCTCAGGAGCGGGAGCGGGGCATCACCATCACCGCTGCCGCCACCACCTGCTACTGGCGAGACCACCAGGTCAACATCATCGACACCCCCGGTCATGTGGACTTTACCGCTGAGGTGGAGCGGAGCCTGCGGGTGCTGGACGGCGGCGTCGTGATCTTCGACGCCGTCGCTGGTGTTCAGCCCCAGTCCGAGACCGTGTGGCGTCAGGCGGAGCGTTACTGTGTACCCCGCATCTGCTTCGTCAACAAGATGGACCGGACGGGGGCCGACTTCCAGCGGACCGTGGATATGATCAAGCACCGGCTGAAGGCCAACCCCGTCCCTATCCAGGTCCCTCTGGGTAGCGAGGCCAACTTCTGCGGTGTCCTCGACCTGCTGGAGGAGCGGGCTCTTCTCTTCAACGGCACCAACGGCGGGAAACCAGAGGAGACGCCGGTCCCTCAGCAGCACCAGAGGGACTTCCAGTCGTACCGGGAGGCGATGATCGAGAAGATCGCCGAGACCGATGACGCCCTCATGATCAAGTACCTGGAGGGCGAGGTCCCCACCCGGGAGGAGCTCCGTGCGGCGCTCCGCCGGGCCACCTGCTCTATGCAGATCGTCCCGGTGCTCTGCGGGAGCGCTCTCCAAAGTAAGGGGATCCACCTCCTGCTCAATGCTATCGTGGACTATCTGCCCTCTCCCCTGGAGGTCCCACCAGTAAAGGGCACAGACCCCAGGACGGAGACCCAGGTCACCCGCGAGGCCGACCCGGACGCCCCCCTGAGCTGCCTCGCCTTCAAGGTGGTGACCGACCCCTACGTTGGACGCCTGGTCTACTTCCGGGTCTATTCTGGCACGGTCAGGGCAGGCACCACCGTGTACAACTCCTCCAAGAAGCTCCGCGAACGGATGGGCCGGATTCTGCGCATGCACGCCAACCACCGACAGGAGGTGGAGGAGGTGCAGGCAGGAGGCAATGGTGCCGCGGTGGGGTTGAAGAGCACCTTTACCGGCGACACCATCTGCGCCGAGCACCAACCCGTCGTCCTGGAGCCCCCCACGTTCCCTGAGCCGGTCATCTCTGTGGCCATTGAGCCCAAGAGCCGCGCCGACCAGGACCGGCTCAGCGACTCCCTGCGGAAGCTCTCTGAGGAGGACCCTACCTTCCTGGTGTACTTTGACCAAGAGACGGGACAGACAGTGATTTCGGGCATGGGGGAACTGCACCTGGAGGTGCTCACCGACCGGATCAGCCGGGAGTTTAGCGTCGAGGCCAATATCGGCCGCCCCCGGGTCTCCTACCGCGAGGCCATCACCACCCCGGTGAGGACCGAGGGGAGGTTTGTCCGGCAGACAGGGGGTCACGGCCAGTACGGCCACATCTGGCTCGAGGTGGAGCCCCAGGAGCGAGGCAAGGGCTTCGTCTTCGAGAACCGCAGCACCGGTGGAGTGATCCCCAAGGAGTACATCTCCTCGGTGGAGGCGGGGGTACGAGAGACCCTGGCCAACGGCCCCCTGGGAGGCTACCAGGTCATCGATGTCAAAGTGAAGCTGGTGGACGGGAGTTACCACCCCGTGGACTCCTCAGACATCGCCTTTAAGATAGCGGGCTCCCTGGCGATGAGGGAGGCACTCCGCAGGGGGGACCCCATCCTCCTCGAACCCGTCATGGAGATGGAGGTGGTCACCCCCGGCGAGTTCCTGGGCGAGGTGCTGGGAAACCTGAACACCCGGCGGCCCCAGATCACCAGCATCGAGGGACAGGCAGACACCCAGATCGTGCGGGCCAAGGTGCCCCTCGTAGAGACCTTCGGGTACGCTACCGACCTCCGCTCTCTAACCCAGGGGCGGGCCACCTACTCTATGGAGTTCAGCCACTACCAGCGCGTCCCTGAGGCCGTCGCCGAGAAGGTGGCCGCAGGCTAGAGAGGGCAGCAAACATGGCCAGCCAGAAAATCCGCATCGTCCTGAAAGCCTTCGACTACCGGGTCCTGGACGTCTCCTCCCAGCAGATCGTGGAGACGGCAGAGCGCACTGGCGCGGCTGTAGCGGGGCCGATCCCTCTCCCCACCCATATCCGCCGCTTCTGCGTCATCCGCTCGCCCCACATAGATAAAGACTCCCGGGAGCACTTTGAGATACGGACGCATAAGCGGCTCATTGATATTCTGGAGCCCACCTCCAAGACCGTGGATGCCCTCACCCGGCTGAACCTGCCGGCGGGCGTGGATATCTCCATCAAGCTGTAAGGATATGCCGCACATGAAATCCCTTTACGTAGCTGACATAGAAAAATTCTCAACTGGGCAGCCTATTGAACAAGTGGTGTTTGCCTTGGCTGACATAGAGGTAAGGACATCTGCCGCGGGGGCTCCGTATCTGAGCTTGACACTCACGGATGTAACAGGCGCAATTAGAGGCGTGCTATTCGACCAAGGCACAATACCAACAGAATATAGCCTGGGGGACACAGTTGTAGTTTCAGGGGTTTTTAACAAGGATTACAACAACATCAGACTTCAGCATATTCAGAAATATGAAGGAGGTATTGACTGGAATGATTTCTTGTCAAGCTCCTCAAAAGACAAAGATGAGATGTACAGGGAGTTGCTCGCTACTGCCGAAGCAGTGACAAATCCTTACTTGCGGGTACTCTTACTCGATGTGTTCGGCGATGCGGAAATAGAAGGCAAATTCAAGATGTTGCCCGGAGCCAAAGAGATACACCATGCTTATATTGGTGGATTGTTAGAACACACGCTCGCAGTGATTAAGTTGTGTGAAACAACTGCGGGTCTGTATGAGGTTGACAGGGACTTGTTGATTGCAGGAGCAATGCTTCATGACATAGGTAAGCTGGAGGAGCTAGACTTAAAGTTAATAGTCACCTACACCGACGTTGGCAGTTTGGCTGGACATTCTCTTCTGGGCTCTTTCTTTGTTAGGGACAGAATTCGTGGTATCGAAGGATTTCCTGAGCAGTTGCGTGAGAACTTGTTACACATCATTATCAGCCATCTCGGGAATAAAGAGTGGGGAGCAATTGTTGAGCCTATGACTTTAGAAGCTCTCCTTGTATTTATGGCAGATAATACCGACGCAAAAGCTAACAGGTATCAAACGTTGATCCAGCAACAAAGGCCCTTAGAGCAGGATATAAGCCCGAGGGACTATTTCCTGGGCACAGCTGTCTACGCACCTAAGGTTCAAGAAGAGTCATGATTCAGGGTATCCTGGGGAAAAAGATCGGTATGACCCAGCTCTTTCTCACGGACGGCCGGGCGGTCCCCGTGACCGCCATCCAGGCTGGGCCCTGCGTGGTCACCCAGGTGCGGAGCAAGGAGCGGGATGGCTACGAGGCGGCACAACTGGGCTTTGGGGAGGTCCGGAGGCTGAACAGGCCGCTTCAGGGCCATCTCAAGCGCACCGGCCTCTTCCGCCACCTGCGGGAGCTCCCCATCAGCGGTGACGTTGGCGAGGTACAGGTGGGACAGCAGGTAAAGGTCAACCTCCTGCAGCCCGGAGAGCTGGTGGAGATCACCGGTGTGTCCAAAGGGAGAGGCTTCGCCGGTGTGGTGAAGCGCCACGGCTTCAGTGGTGGGCCCAAGAGCCACGGGCAGTCGGACCGGTGGCGCGCCCCGGGCTCTATTGGCGGTGGCACCACACCCGGCAGGGTTTACAAAGGCCGCCGCATGGCCGGACACATGGGGAAC
>JBHIBI010000102.1:0-4907 GCA_046758985.1 Dehalococcoidia bacterium | reverse complement strand
TCCATCATCACGTCGTTGGGCCACCGGATCGAGGGCACACGCCCCGTGACCCGCCCTACCGCCCGTACCACGGCCAGGGCCGCGATTATCCCCAGGTAGGCTGCCTCCCCTGCCGAGGGACGGAGCACTACCGAGAGGTAGAGATTCCCCGGTGGTGAGACCCACGCCCGCTGGAAACGTCCCCGGCCGCCCGTCTGCTCCTCGGCCACCACTACCGTCCCATCATCGGCGGCGGCCTCCGCCAACCGGGCCGCCTCGTCCATGGTAGAGCCCAGGCGCTGGTAGGCCACTACGCGACGCCCGATCACACGGGTGTACAACCCCTGGTGCAGGGCCTCAGTGACTGGGTCTACCAAGGTGGACAAGGGAACGGCTCCCCTCCCATGGCTGGACTTGGATAATACTCAGGCGTCTCTTGAGGTGTCAAAGAGTGCCCAGTGCAGCAGCAGCTAGAGGGCCGTCGTGGCCTCTTGCAGAGGAAGGAACACGACAGCCTTGCCACCCACCAGCCGCTCCCCCTCCTGGCTCTGGAGGTACAGGTCGCACTCCACTAGGCCCTGGCCCTGCTCCTCCCGCTTATCGGTGACGACTCCTACCAGGGTGATGGGTTGGTTGTGGGGTACCATCTGCCGGAAGACCACGTCCAGTCGTTTCACCTGGCCGTTAGGGGCCCACTGGTTCAGCAGGTGGGCTAGGTAGGCTAGGCTCATGATGCCGGGCACTAGGGGGTAGGGCAGCCCGACCCTGCGCGCCGCCTCCGGGTCGGTGAAGCGGTTGGGCCCCCGGTTCCCCCAGGCCCGGCAGAAGAGCGCCACCGCCTCTTCAGTGGGCACCTTGTACACGGGGCCCAGCTCGCCCCCTACCTTCACCTCTCCAAACTGCTGGACTTGCCGCTGCCCCATGCCTACTCCCGCACCGACTGGGACTCCTGGGCCAAGGCCACCCTCACACCGTCCTGGTTGGTGAAAACGGTCTCCCAGACGATGAATACCATCATTCCCGAACGGCCGGTCTTGGCGTAGACATCCTTGAGATGAGTGGAGGCGGTGAGCACATCGCCGGCGACGATGGGAGTCAGGCTCTCCATCGCCTGCCCCGCATGTACACGTACCCGGCCAAACTTCAGGTTGATGTCCTTCAGCACCACCCGTGAGGCGAAGATGGTGCAGAAGGCAGGGGGAGCGAGGAGAGCGAGGTGCCCTGCCTTCCTGGCGGCCTCCTCGTCGGTGTAGAGGGGGCTGGTCTCCCCGATAGCCCGGCAATAGTCCAGAATAACCTCCCTGGTGACCTGAAACGGCCCCGAGGGGATCTCCTTCCCCAGGAGAGAGCGGTCGAACTCTACCTGCGTGGTCACCTCGCTGCCTCCTGTCTCGACGGGGTCGCGCCATCCTGCGTCTCCTCCAGACGGACGGGGCGAAAGCCGCCGGAGAGGAGGGCCTCCACCAGCGCCGTCTCGTCTCGGATGGTAGCGTCGAAGTGAGTCAGGCAGGTGCCCAGGGCGCTGACGAAGTGGGCATCGCTCCCCCCAATTCCCCGGTAGTTGCGCTCCTGGGCCAGCCGCTGGGCCCGCTCGTTCTCACCCCTCCGGCTTCCGCCGTTCAGCGTCTCCACGATGGAGACTTCCGGGAACCGGATGCCTTGCTGCACGAACTCGCACAGGCCGATACCGGTGCGCCCTGGGTGGGCCGGTACGAGGGTAGCGCCGCAGGTCCTGGCTGCCGCCATCAGCTCAAAGGGGTCCAGGCCAACATCGGCAAAGTTGACCGCCTTGAGCAACCTCTCGGTGACTCCATACACCAGGAAGTGACCGTAGCGAGTCTCCAGCTCGGAGCCCTTGAGCACCAGCGTGCCATACCGCTGGGAGAGGGTGGAATAGTCGGCGTCCCCGTCGTACTTGCGATGCTCGGTGAGCACGATAGCGTCTATCCGGTAACCGCGCTGGTGGAGGACGGTGGCCCACTTGAGATACTGCTCTACCGTCGCCCGGGAGTCGTCCGAGGAGGTAGAGTGGCAGTGCATATCTATAAACATGGGCTCCCCAGAGCCTTCCCGAGGACTAAGCTGGTCTCCATCATACCGGCGGTGACGGTTTTCGACAAGCCTCCTGGAAGGTTCCCACGGTTGTTCCCATCCGCACCCATCCGCCCGGCATCTGCCATAACTGCCGGGAAGAGATGCCAATTCCCGGTTGAAGTTTTCGCCATTATCAGGAACAATGGTTAGGGACTTCCTCCTGCCTGCTGTCCTGAGGCTCTAGGTCAGCGAGGAGATAGTGATGCGTCCAGCTCAAGCAAGATGGAGGCCTAAAGTGTCCCAGCCGTTCAAGCATAGTCTATCCTGGATCGGACTTGTTATCCTGATGTCTCTGCTGGCTCTGGGAGCGGTCGCCTGCGCGGAAGCAGAGCCTACGGCTACACCAACCCCTACCGTAGCCCCAACCGCTACCCCGACCCCCACCCCGGAGCCGACGGCTACCCCTACACCCACACCCACACCTACCGCTACCCCCTCCCCCACACCCGAGCCCACCGCCACCCCGACGCCGGAGCCTACCCCTACTCCGACGCCGGAGCCTACCCCAACGCCAACTCCTACTGCTACCCCTGCCCCTACACCTACACCCTTCCTCACTCCCTTGCCCCCGACCCCTACCCCACCCGCGGGCTACGGGCCACCACCCATCCCTATGGTCCTCGCCGGGACCATCACCTTCCAGGGCGAGCCGGTACCTCCCGACACCTCCTTCTCCATCCGCCTCCGTAAGGCCGGCTGGGCGGATGTCTGGGATCGGGAAACGGTGAAAACGGAGGGAGACTACGTGGCCATCGTCGCCCCGCCCCATGACCGCTACGTTGGCGGGACCATCGAGTTCTGGATGCAGGGCATCATGGCTTCCCAGACGGCGACCTTTAGTGCTGGAGCTGTCCAGACGCCCGCTTCCGGATCTCCCTTTAGCGTCACCTTCGAGTAGGCGGTGGAGGCCTCAGCCGCTGAGGAAGGCCAGCAGCACCCCCGCTGCGATGGCCGAGCCAATAACCCCAGCCACGTTGGGGCCCATGGCGTGCATCACCAGGTAGTTCTCCGGGTCCTCCTCCTGGGCAACCCGGTGCACCACCCGCGCCGACATGGGTACCGCCGAGACCCCCGCAGCGCCCAGCAGGGGGTTGATCCTCCTACCGGAGAAGAGGTACATCACCTTGCCGAAGAGCACGCCCCCAGCGGTGGCCACCGAGAAGGCCACCAGCCCCAAGCCGAAGATAGCCAGGGTGTCCAGGTTCAGGAAGCGCGAAGCCGTCATGGTGGAGCCCACCGTCAGCCCCAGAAAGATGGTCACCACGTTGATCAGCTCGTTCTGGGCCGCATGGGAGAGCCGCTCCACCACCCCGCTCTCCCGCAGCAGGTTGCCGAACATCAGCATCCCGATGAGGGGCACCGCTCGGGGGGCCAGCAGTGCGGTCAGCAGCACAGTGATCAGGGGAAAGAGAAGCCGTGCCAGCCGGGGTACGGGCCTGGCGTCGTAGGTCATCCGGACGCGGCGCTCCTCCCGGGTGGTCAGCAGCCGCATAATGGGGGGCTGAATCAGAGGCACCATGGCCATGTAGGAGTAGGCGGAGACAGCGATGGCTCCCCACATGGCCTCGGGGGCGAGCCGGGTGGAGACGAAAATGGCGGTGGGCCCGTCGGCTCCCCCGATGATGGAGATGGCGCCAGCCTCTTCCACGGGGAACCCCAGGAGGACCGCCGCCAGTAGCGTGCCGAAGATACCGATCTGGGCCGCCGCACCCAGCAGCGCCGTAGTCGGGTTCTGGATCAGGGGCGTAAAGTCGATGAGGGCACCCAGCCCCAGGAACATCAGGAGGGGAAAGAGCTGGCTGTCCAGGCCCGCCCGTTTGAGCAGGACCAGCACGCTCCCCTCCTCGGCGAGCCCGGCGAAGGGCAGGTTGACTAACAGAATGCCGATGCCGATGGGCAGCAGCAACAGCGGTTCAAACCGCCTGGCGATGGCCAGGTATACCAGCCCCAGGGCCACCAGCACCATGACGCCGTTGCCCCACAGGCCGCCGAGCGTCGAAAGCAGCCCCCCCGAGAGATCCAGCTCACTGATCACGCCGGCTCCCGGAGCTGCGGGGGCCTGGCCCCCTCCCAAAATGGCGCGAGCGCATCTGTTCCTGGAGGCCGTGTAGCTTCCAGGGGGTAGGCTTTGGGCCCTCTACGGGAGAGCCCAAAGCCCAGGCTTTGCCCCCTTCCTCTGCCAGGGCCAGGGCCACGGCGATGGCCGCGGCCTGTTCCTTCTCAGCCCGCGCTGCCATGCCATCGCCGTCCGGGGCCTTGTCGCCCCTCTCAACATTGGGGGCCTCTTCATCCGGGGAGGCCCCTCTCTTTACCACAAACCTGTTCAGCCCCTGGAGGATAAGGGCCAGCAGGACTAGGCTCAGGAAGACCACTCCAATACCAACGCCGGCTATCAGCAGGGCCCTGTCCAGCTCTTCCACGCTCGCCCTCCTCTCCCCAGCAATCTATAGCACGCCCAGGGAGAAGTCAAACGCCAGGGCACCGGCGAGGAAGTAGAGGAGGGCGGCAGGGGAGCCCTTTGAGCTCGCCGACGCGCAGGCATTGCGGGAACGGTTGAATCTCTTGACAGTGGGGAAATAGGGCCAATAGACTAGCTCTCAAAACCCAGGATATACTGGCTTCCAGATCCAAGATACGGGGGGAACCATGCGGGATGGAGGCCTGCGTTGGTCCCCTTGTTTGTGCAGGCGTACCAAAGCGTACAAGGAGGAGGGTCATGACCAAGGGCGGCTACATGGGCAAGTTCCTGGAGGTAGACCTGTCGCGAGGGGAGGCAAGGGCGGTGGGCCTGCCCGACGAGGCAGTGCTGCGGCGGTGGATCGGATGCACCGGCC
>JBHIBI010000101.1:0-4977 GCA_046758985.1 Dehalococcoidia bacterium | reverse complement strand
GTATGCCGGTAGAGCGCATCAATCCGGAGGGGGTAGCCAAGCCTCCGGGATACTCCCATGTGGTCAAGGTAGGGAACACCGTCTACATCGCCGGCCAGGTTGCCCGCGACCTCAACGGCAACCCGGTGGGTGCCGGAGACTTTGCTAAGCAGACCGAGGAGGTGTTCCGCAACCTCAAGACGTGTCTGGCCTCGGTAGGGGCCAGCATAAGCAACCTGGCGAAGATCACCATCCTGCTGACGCGGGCCGAGGATGTTGCTGCGTTCCGGGAGATACGGGACCGCTACCTGGACCCCAACAACCTCCCCGCCAGCACCCTGATGGTCATCAGCCGCCTGGCCCACCCTGACTTCTTGGTGGAGATCGAGGGCATCGCTGTCTTGGGCTAGAAACTATCCGGCTCTGTTGACATCTTTGGGCAACCGCCTTCTTCCCACCCGCCCACCCGTGGGGTCTCTTCGGGGGACACCCCCGAGCCCCCGGCAGTCCCGATAGTCGGGACTGCACCTTCCTGAAGATTTCAACGAAGCCAAACTATCCCGAAATTTGGAGAGATGCTTCGCTGCGTTTATCCTGAGCGAGTGGAGATTCTTCGCTGCGCTCAGCATGACCCTCACGGCTGCGCTCTGATGTTTCATGACGTTCAGATGCTTCACTACGTTCAGCATGACAGGCTGGTGGGATGCTTACTGTCACCCTGAGTCGTTCGACTGAGCTCACGACGAAGTCCCGATGTACCGGGACGAAGGGCCTCCTTCGGGCTGAGCCCCCTCGGCCTGAGCTCGGGATGAAGGCTCAGGACGAAGCCCTTTGCTAGCCGTTCGCGTCGTTACTTTTGAGATGACGTCTAGGTCCTGGTGGGGCGGCCCGTCGTCTCCGAGGGCTGCGTGGGGTATAATAGTGCTATGGAGCTGGTCTTCGAGCGCGGCAACCCCCGGGAGCCCAAGGGGCATGCCCTGGCCTACTTCCGGGTCCTCGCGGAGCAGGAGAAGGTCCTGGCGACCTACATCGTGACCCTGCCCATCACTGTGGACTTCTCCAAGTACATCCCGCCCGTCTTTGCGCCCCACATGGGAGGGGTGCCCTTCAAGGAGTTCTCCACCTTCTCCATGCCCCCCGTTCCCGAGGAGGTAGCGGGGTACGAGGAGCTTCAGCGGCTGGCCGAGCTACGGGACGATGACATCGTCTTCGGAGGGACCCTCTCCTCGGTGGATGTCCCGGAGTTGATCCAGGTGGTGAACGACCTGCTCCAGCAGTACGCTCAGCTCTGGTCGGAGTACGCCCAGGCGGCCGCCCCCGCCGCGGCAGGGGAGGCCCTGGCGGTGGATGAGGTGCTGTACAGCCTGCTGAGCGAGCGGGACCGGCTGGGGGAGCTGACCAAGCTGGTGGGGAAGCTGCGCTTCGCCGTCGAGGGCAGGGACGAGCGGGCGGTCCAGGAGGCGGAGGAGGAGGTGCGCCGGCTGGGCAATTTCCTGCCGGAGCGCTACCGGCTGGACCGGCTACTCCAGGCAGTCAAGGAGCCCTCCCCCAAGGGGGCCAGGCTGGCCCAGCTCTCCATCGAGCGGTGCTACAAGCTGTGCGACGAGGACTATCAGGGGGTCCTGGAGCTGGAGCGGCAGTTGGAGGGCCTGGAATCGTCGGGGTGAGCGGTTCCTTACCCTTTCAGGTGCACCCCCTCTTCTGCCTGACAGGAACGTGGTTGGTGGTCCCGCGGGAGCAGCCTGATACAATAGGGGCAATCCGGCTCCCGGAGGGGCGGTGTACCTGGCGCACCTGAGCCTGACCAACTTCCGCAGCTACCGCAGGCTGGAGCTCTCCTTGCCTCCGGGCATGGTGGTGCTTCAGGGGGCCAACGCCCAGGGCAAGACCAACCTCCTGGAGGCGGTGTATCTCCTGGCCATCGCCCGGTCCTTCCGTGCCGAGCACGAGCGGGAGCTGCTCCACTGGAACGCTGTTTCTGAGGGCCACGCCCTGGTGAAGGGCACCGTGCAGCGGCGGGACCGGGAGGTGCAGGTGGTCATCGGGTTTCAGCGCCTCCCCGGGGCGGAGCAGGGCACGCCGGTCTTCCAGGTGAGAAAGCGCATCCGGGTCAACGGGACGCCCCGGCTGGCCTCGGGGCTGGTGGGGCAGGCCAATGCGGTGCTGTTCACCGCCGAGGATATTCAGCTCGTCCAGGGGGCCCCCTCCCTGCGACGCCGCTACCTGGACATCCTGCTCTCCCAGGTGGAGAGCCGCTACCTCCGCTCGCTTCAGCGGTACCAGCGGGTGCTGACGCAGCGGAACCACCTGTTGAGGCTCTTGCGGGAGGGGCGGGCCGCCGGGGAGGAGCTGCGCTTCTGGGATGAGGAGCTGGCCCGGGAGGGAGGCTACCTCCTGGTGAGGCGGCGGGAGGTGGTGGAGGCCCTGGCATCCCTGGCCCAGGGCGTCCACCAGGAGCTCACCACTGGCTCCGAGTCCCTGGAGCTCTCCTACGCCTCAACGGTGCCCCTGGCCGCCGACGCTGAGCAGCAGGCCCAGGCGTTGCTGGGGGCTCTGGCCCAGTCGGGGGCGCGGGAGCGAGCTCTGGCGATGACCCTGGTGGGCCCCCACCGCGACGATGTGAAACTCCTCATCAACGGGGTGGACATGGAGCTCTATGCCTCGCGGGGGCAGGCGCGGACCCTGGCCCTGGCCCTGCGGCTGGCCGAGGCGGCCTACCTTCAGTCTTTAACGGGTGAGGAGCCCATCCTGCTGCTGGATGACGTGCTCTCGGAGCTGGACCTGTGGCGGAGGCGGCAGGTGCTGGAGCGGGCCCAGGCCCACCAGCAGGCGCTGATCACTACCACGGACCTGGTGCTGCTGCCGCCGCCCTTCCTCCAGCAGGCTACTCTCCTGGAGGCCAAGGAGGGGACGGTCACGGGGCTGGAAGATGGCCCTTGAGCGGTCTCTGTCGGGCTCGGTAGTGGTGGTCACGGGGAGCAGCCATCTCTACCCAGCCGTATGAACCCTGGTGGGCCCGCCTGCCGGAGGTGACCGCTGAGGCGGTGGGCCTCCTACTCACCCACGACCCCATGCGGTACACGGGACAGGTGGTCTCGGTGCGGCAGGTGCGGGAGGAGCTGAGCAGCGGCGCTGCGCCTTGATTTGCGCCCCTCCGCCCTCTATAATGACGCTCCGAGGGAGGGAGATGCGGAGTTTACCATTGGCCTTGGACCAGGAGACGGAGATTGCCCGGTGGCGCGTCGAGCCCCAGGCGGTGGAGGCCTACCTGGAGGCCACCGAGGACTCCCTAACCCTGTACCGGGAGCGGGGCCTGGTGCCCCCGGCGGGCCTGGCGGCGTGGGCCCTGGGGTCGCTGCTCCAGTGGCTGGCCCTGCCCCCGGGTGCCGTCCACGTGGCCCAGGAGGTGGAGATGCAGCGTCCCGTGCAGTGGGGTGAGGAGCTGGTGTGTACGGCGCGGCTGGCCCAATCCAGCCTGCGGGGCGGCTCGCAGTTTCTGGTGGTGGAGTTTGCTCTTGCTGACGGAGACGGGGTAGAGGTCCTGCAGGGCAAGGCCACAGTGCTGCTCCCTTCCCAGGGAGGGAGCCCGTGACTGAGCTGACCCAGGGCAGCCCCCTCCCGACCATCGTCAAGCGGGTGACCCAGGACCAGGTCCAGCGGTACGCTCGGGCCTCGGGCGACCACAACCCGGTGCACCTGGACGCCCGGTTCGCCGCCGGAACCTCCTTTGGCAGGCCCATCGCCCACGGCATGCTCTCCCTGGCCTTCCTCTCGGAGCTGCTGGCCCAGGTCTTTGGGCAGCACTGGCTGGAGAGTGGCAAGCTGAGGGTACGATTCAAGGCGCCGGTCTATCCCGGCGAGGAGCTGTCCATGCAGGGCTGGGTGACCAAGGAGGTGCGGCACCCCGAGTACCGGCAGTTGGAGTGCTCCGTCACCTGCCGGGACAAGCAGGGCCGGGATGTGGTGCTGGGGACGGCCTCGGTGAAGGTGCCCCTGACCTAGAAGGGAACCCGATGGCATCCAACGAAAGCCCGACTCCTCAAGGAGCCCAGGACGCCCCCAAGCGAAGGCTGACCATAGCGGTGGACGCCATGGGAGGCGACCACGCCCCGGCAGAGGTGGTGAAGGGGGCGGTGGAGGCGGCGCGCCGGTTGGGGGTGCAGGTGCTGCTGGTGGGCGACGGGGAGCCCGTCCAGCGGGAGCTGGAGCGGCTGGACACCGCCGGGCTTGCGGTGCAGTTGGTCCCCTCGGAGGGGAAGGTCGGTGACGACGAGCATCCAGCGGTAGCCCTGCGGCAGAAGCCCCGGGCCTCGGTGCTGGTGGCCACCCACCTGGTGAAGGAGGGGAAGGCCGACGCCCTGGTGACCATGGGCTCCACGGGTGCCGCCATGGCCAGCAGCACCATCCTGCTGGGTACCCTGGAGGGGATGGACCGGCCCGCCCTCGGGGGGCCCTTTCTGGGTCTGGCACCTAACACGGTGGTGCTGGACCTGGGGAGCAGCGTGGACTGCCGCCCAGGACAGCTCCTGGGCTTCGCCATCCTGGGGTGTGTGTTCGCCCGCCGGGTGCTGGGTGTGGAGAACCCCAGGGTCGCCCTGCTCAGCGTGGGGGCCGAGGAGACTAAGGGCAACCGGCAGGTGCGGGAGAGCCTCCCCCTGTTCAGGGAGAGCGGCCTGAACTTTGTGGGCAACGTGGAGGGGCATGACCTCTTCACCAGGAAGGCCGATGTCATCATCTGCGACGGCTTTGTGGGCAACATCGTCATGAAGTTCTCCGAGGGGATGGGGGTAGCCCTGGTCAACTTGCTCCAGGGGCGGCTGAAGGACCGGCTGTCTCCTCAGGAGATGGAGGCCCTGATGAGCCAGCTCTGGGAGGTGACCCACGGCACGCGGCGCGGGGGGCCCCTCTTCGGCATCAACGGGGTGGTCATCGTCGGGCACGGGGCCTCCCAGGCCCAGGACGTGGCGGGGGCCATTGAGATGGCGCAGCGGGTGGTGG
>JBHIBI010000100.1:0-5049 GCA_046758985.1 Dehalococcoidia bacterium | reverse complement strand
GAGTAGAGGGGAAGGGCCCGGGTGCGCAACACCCTCCCGTTGGGGAGCGCCACCTCCAGTCCCAGGACCTGCTCACCCATGCTGCCGTAGAGGGAGGCCCGGTACCCCACGCCGTTGGTGGCGATGGCCCCGCCCACCGTGGCGATGGGCAGACTCCAGGGGTCGTGACCCAGCATCAGGCCCCGCCGGTTCAGTGCCTCCTCCAGGTCCCGGAGCACTACCCCCGCCTCCACCACCGCTATCCGGTCCTCCTCGCTGATGTCCACGATGCGGTTCATCCCCTTCAGATCGAAGACGATTCCACCCTTAACAGGCACCACGGCGCCCATGACCCCGGTGCCACCGCCGTAGGGGACCATGGGGACTCTGTGCTGAGCCGCCAGCCTCACCAGCTCCACCACCTGCTCCTGGCTCTGCGGCCGGACCACCACGTCGGCGCGGCGGGAAAGGACAGGGGCCGCCCGGAAGGCTCGCAGAGGGGTCAAGGCATCACCCGAATAGAACTCTAGCTCCTCCTCCACGGTGGAGACCTGCTCCCGGCCCAGCAGCCGGAGGAGAGAGTCCAGCACTTCTTGCGCTACCATCGTCTTTCTAGAGCCTGGGGAGTGAAGCGGAAAGGGGCTAGGGGGAATGGAAGCGCCACTGGGTGCCCTCGGGGCCGTCCTCCAGGACGACCCCCAGCTCACTCAGGCGGGCGCGAACCTGGTCCGCCAGGGCATACTGCCCGGCGGCGCGCAACTCCGCTCGCGTCGCCACCAGCAGCTCGATGAAGGAGTCAGGAGACAGGGCCTCGCCGGCACGCCGCTCCTGGAAGGTCAGCCCCAGGAGGTCACCAAGCTGGCGCAGCATCTCCTGGGCCTCACCCACACCCTGGCCCGCCTCCCTGGACCGGTTGATCTCCCGGGCCAGGTCAAAGAGCACCGCCAGGGCCTGGGGGGTGTTCAGGTCGTCGTCCATGGCCTGGAGAAAGCTCTGGCGGTAGGGGTGGGGGTCCAGGCCGCCCTCCACGCTGCTGGGGCCCTCCCGCAGGGCGTTGCGGAGCCGCTCCGCAGCCCGCTCCGAGGCGGCCAGGGCATCTTCGCCAAAGACCAAGGGGCTCCGGTAGTGGGCGTTAAGGAAGAAGAGGCGGAGGGCGTCGGAGCAGTACCGTCTCAGGGCATCCCGGACGGTGATCAGGTTACCCAGGGACCGGCTCATCTTCTTCTCCCCCAACTGCAGCAGGCCGTTGTGGACCCAAAAGCGGGCGAAGGGTCGCACCTCCGTGTAGGCCTCGCTCTGGACGATCTCGTTCTCATGGTGGGGAAAGATGAGGTCCTGCCCGCCACCATGGATGTCCAGGGTCTCGCCCAGATGCAACAGCGACATGGTGGTGCACTCGATATGCCAGCCAGGGCGGCCGCGGCCCCAGGGGCTCTCCCAGAAGGGTTCACCAGGCTTGGCGGCCTTCCACAGGGCGAAGTCCAGAGGATCCTCCTTGCCCGGGACCTCCGCCACCCGGGCACCTGCCATCATCCCCTCCAGGGTTCGATGACTCAGCCTTCCGTAGCCATCAGCCTTGCGCACGCGAAAATACACACTACCATCGACCGAGTAAGCGTAGCCCTTATCCACGAGGGCCCGGATAACCTCGACCATGCCGGGTATCTCCTGGGTAGCCCGGGGATACAGGCGAGCCCGCTTGACGTGAAGGGCATCCATGTTGACAAAGTACTCGTCAATATGCCGCTGGGCCAGCTCCTCCGGGGGAACGTCCAGCTCGGCGGCTCGCTGGATGATCTTGTCGTCAATGTCGGTAAAGTTCTGTACATGGTCTACGGTGTAGCCCTGGAACTCCAGGTAGCGGCGCAGCACGTCGAAGAACACGTAGCTCAGGGCGTGCCCGATGTGGCACAAGCCGTAGGGGGTGACGCCACACACGTACAGCTTGACCTGCTCCCCCGCCGGGGAGAACTCCCGCTTCTTCGCTGTTAGCGTATCGTAGAGCTTCATCGCTTGGCTTCCAGGAGAGCCACGACGTAGGCCCCCATCCCCTCGCCACGCCCCACAAAGCCCAGTCCATCGGTGGTGGTGGCCTTGAGGCTGACCCTCTCTTCACCGATGGATAGGGCATCCCCCAGTGTCTGGCGCATCATGGGGATAAAGGGGATGAGGGCCGGCTGCTCCGCCAGCATTGTAGCATCAACGTTCACTACCCGCCAGCCAGCGGAGTCCAGGAGCTCCACCACTCGCTCCAGCAGCACCAGGCTAGAGACGCCCTCATACTGGGGATCGGAGGAGGGGAAGTGCTGGCCCTTGTCGCCCAGACCGGCGGCACCCAGCAGGGCGTCCAGGAGGGCGTGCACCAGCACGTCGCCGTCGCTGTGGCCTGCCAGCCCTCGGGGGAAGGGGATGGTCACCCCTCCCAGCACCAAGGGCCGCCCCGCTGTCAGCGGGTGGGCGTCAAACCCTATGCCTATGCGGATGGACTGCTGCATGGGTAGTCGGCTGATTGAGCTGGCGGAGCTTCAGTAGGGCCTCCGCCATGACCAGGTCCTCGGGCGTGGTCACCTTGAGGTTGGAGGGGGAGCCGGGAAACACCCGCACCGGGTGGCCCAGGCGCTCCACCATGGCCGCATCATCGGTCACGGTATCCTGGCAGCGCTGATGTGCCTCCCACAGGAGCTGGTAGCGAAACACCTGGGGGGTCTGCACGGCCCACAGGCCCGACCGATCCAGGGTGGAGAGAACCATCTGCTCCGGGGAGACCACCTTGATGGTGTCCGCGACCGGCACCGCAGCTACGGCCGCACCGCTCTCCGCCGCCTCCAGCCCCCGCTCGATGAGGGCGGGCTCCAGGCAGGGCCGGGCTCCGTCGTGGACCACCACCCACTGGCAGGGGGGGAGGCGCTCCAGGCCCGTCCGCACCGAGTCCTGCCGGCGCGCCCCGCCCAGGCAGATGGCCCGCAGCTTGCGCCACCCCTGCTCCCTGGCCAGGGCCTCCGCCTGCTCCAGGGCCCCGGGGGCCACCACCAGCACCAGGTCATCCACTGCGGTGCAGGCCTCGAAGGCGGCAACGGTGTGGGCGATAAGGGGCAGGCCCAGGATGGGAGCGAACACCTTGTCCATCCCCCCCATCCGACGGCTCTCCCCAGCAGCCACCAGAACCGCCCCCACCCGGGAGCGGTAGGGGCCACCAGACCCAGGGCGCGCAGCCAGGGGCATCCTCGCTAGCTTCCCTTGGGCTGGGCAAAGATGATGCGGCCCGCCGAGGTCTGGAGCACCCGGGTCACGCTGACCTCCTGGCGGGAGTTGATGTACCGCTTGCCACCCTCCACCACCACCATGGTGCCATCGTCCAGAAAGGCCACCCCCTGACCGGGCTCCTTCCCCTCCTGGATGATGTGCACCGCCAGCTCCTCTCCCGGCAGCACCACCGGTCTCAGGGCGTTGGCCAGCTCGTTGACGTTCAACACGGTGACCCCTTGCAGCTCTGCCACCCGATTGAGGTTGAAGTCCGTGGTCAGGATGACGGCGTGCATGCTCCGGGCAAGGCTCACCAGCTTGCCATCCGCCTCATCACCGTTGCGCAGCCCCACGTCCAGAATCTCCACCTCCGCCTCCCGACGCAACTTGGTGAGGACCTCCAGGCCGCGGCGGCCACGGTTGCGCCGCATGGAATCGCTGGAGTCGGCGATGTGGCGCAGTTCGTCCAGGATGAACCGGGGGACCACCAAGACCCCCTGAAGGAATCCCGTTTGGGTCAGGTCGGCGATGCGCCCGTCAATGATGGCGCTGGTATCCACCAGGATCCGGCCATTGCGGTGGGCCTGCACCGAGCCTACCCGTCTCCCCTCGGGTATCCAGGGATGGAGGTCCCGCTCTCTGGCCACCCCCAGCACGATCCCCAGACCGCCCAGGAAAAGGCTGAGCAGCACGCGAATGACCACACCCGGCCATCCCGGAAGCCCGATGAGAGGGATGGAGACCAACGCGGCCACAATCAGGCCAACCACCAGACCTACAATGCCCGCCACCAGGGTGGCCAGCGGGGTCCGGTAGAGGGCCATGAACACCCTACCTACGGGCCTTACCGTGAGATACGGCGTTACGGCCGCGCCCAGCAGCAGTCCGGCCAGGGTGAACGCCAGACCACCAGGCAGAAAGTTCTCAGACCTCCATCCATCCCCAACCAAGCCGCTGAGCTGCCATCCACCTATCCCCAGAGCAAGAGCGCCAAGAAAACGAAGAACAAGTTCCAGGGCCACACCCCCACCTCCTCTGAATTGAACACCCCTCTAACCAGGTCACTGAGAGACAAGCTACTCTTCCCTTGTGCTGGAGCGTCTTCGCCGGCGCAGCACAAGGCTCACCTCCTGCACACAGGTTCCACTACCACACCATTTCGCTTAAATTTAGCATAACACAGGGGGAAACATTAAGTAAAGCACCGGAGTGTAGGATTTAGTACACTTCCTCCTGGCACCCTTTTGGAAGGGCACACTGGGCACCAGAGTGGAGGCGGTTGACCTAAAAGAGGGGGCGGAGCAAGGTGGCGATGCCCTCGACGCCCAGGGCGCAGAGGTAGGCCACGGAGACCGACTTGATGCTCTTCCCCACCCAGACCACCAAAAGAAACCGCCACAGGGGGAAACGCACGGCACCAGCGGCAATGCCCACCAGGTCGAAGATGGGGTTGGGGACGACGGAGACCAGCAACAGAAGCAGCCACCCTCGCCGTTCCATCCAGGACTCCACCCGTCGGTAGAGCCTGTGCTGTTCCACCAGGCCCCGTCCGCTGTACCCCACCATGTACCCGGTCAGCTCACCTAGGCCCTCCGCCACCGCCGCCACCAGCCCCACCAGGAAGGGGTGCAGGAGCACGCCACCGGCGCAGACGGAGAGAATGCCTGGCACCGGTACCGCGATGGAGGCGCTGGCAACGAAAGAGAGCAGAGCTACCGCCCCATAGCCCAGGTTCTCCACCGCCGGGATGCGATCGCGGAGGAGAGCGATCAGGACCACCAGAAGGGCCACGATGGCCAGGACCAGGAGCCTGAGATAGAACTCGCC
>JBHIBI010000099.1:0-5057 GCA_046758985.1 Dehalococcoidia bacterium | reverse complement strand
ACTCTTAGAAAGGCCGATACTCCTTTGTAGCAGACGCCGCTAGGCATGTCAAGCACCTAAAGTACCTCCCTGGTGGCAAAAGAACACTTGGCTCAGCCTCCCCTGTTCCCGAACCCACGAGGCCTGTATAATGCCAACACAGGCTCCAGAAGCGGGTGCGTGGCATTGTTCGAATACGCCGACGTGGCCATTGTAGGCGGGGGTGCCGTAGGCTGTGCCACCGCCTATTACCTCAGCCAGGCAGGCCTCCGGGTCGTCATCGTGGAGCGGGAGGCCCTGGGCAGTGGCGCCTCGGCCCACGCCACCGGCAGCTTCGACACCCTGGCACATGACGTGACCCCCGGGCCCTATCTGACGCTGCTGAACCGGGGCGCTCAGATGGTTAAGGAGCTAGCCCCGGCCCTGGCCGGGGAGACCGGCATAGACCTCTACTTCCAGCTCCGGCCCGGTCTGCGTGTAGCCTTGAACGAGGAGGAGGCCGCTTATCTCCGGTCTCGGGTTGCCGAGGCTGGCGATGGGCGGCAGTTCATCAGCGGCCAGGAGGCACACCAACTGGAGCCCCGTCTCTCGCCGGCGGTGGTAGGGGCAGCCCTAGTGGACGAGGTGATCCAACTGGACAGCTACCGGCTCACCCTGGCCTACGCCCATGCCGCCGAGCGCCGGGGGGCTCGAGTGCTGCTGCGGGAGGTGGTGGGACTTGAGCGGATGGGGAGCGAGGTTACCGGCCTGCACCTGAGCACGGGCCGCCTCCCCTGCAACCGGGTGGTGCTGGCTATGGGCGTCTGGAACGGCGTGGCCCAGTCGTGGCTGGACTTCCCCATCCCAGTACGTCCCCTGAAGGGGCAGTCCTTGCGGCTTCAGTACGCCGGAGAGCCCCTCTCCTTCATCATGGGCGGCACCCGCTGGGGCCACCTGCTCTCTCGCCGGGACGGGCTGGTGAGCTGTGGGAGCACCGAGGAGGAGGTGGACTTCGATGCCCACCCCACCGAGGAGGGCCGCTGGCAGGTCCTCAACCTGGCCCTCTCCCTGATGCCCTGCCTGGAGGAGGCCCAGGTGGTCCAGCATCTAGCGGGCTTCCGGCCCCTCTCCGCCGATAACCTGCCCCTCCTGGGCACAGTGCCCGGCTGGGAGGGGGTGTACCTGGCTACTGGCCACGGACGCAGGGGCATCCATCTCAGCGCCATCAGCGGCAAGCTTCTGGCCGACCTCATCATCCACGGCACCACCGAGCTGCCCCTGGAACCCTTTCTACCTGCCCGGTTCGCCGGCATCACCCAGAGGGCTCCTCCACAACCCCCTCCAGATACTCCTGCGTTCCAGTAGCATGCCCAGGATCAAGCAGGCCGTGGCCCTGGTCATCCGGCAGAAGGAGGCGCCCTCCAGGGTGCTGGTGGTGCGGCGGCCCCAGGGCCCCGGCGAGGAGCTTCCCGGCATCTGGGGCCTCCCCGCGGCGTCGCTCCGCACCGGCGAGGGACCCCAAGAGGCAGCCCGCCGCATCGCCCGGCAGAAGCTGGGCACCCAGGCCCACATCCTGCGGGAGCTGTGCCGGGGGGAGCAGCAGCGGCAAGGCTACCTGCTGCGGATGCGCCTCTACGAGGCGGAGCTCACAGGGCCGGAGCCGTCCCTGCCCAACAGCGGTGCCCTGGAGTCCAGCGTCACCTACTACACCGCCTGGCAGTGGATCGAGCCCAGCATCCTCCAGGAGGGGGCCAGCAAGGGCTCCCTCTGCTGCCGACTCCTGCTGGAGACCGCCAAACAGGCTTAGGCGGCCAGGCTGGCTGGAAAGCCGCCAGGGCCTTGGCCTTCGGCCCTGTTCCATGCGACAATAGGGGCATGGAGCGCTACGTCCTGGTGACCCTGTTCCACGAGATCGCCCTGAAGGGGAGGAACCGGTCCCGGTTCGTCAAGCAGGCCCTGCACAACCTGGAGCAGGCCCTGGCCGGTACTGGCGTCACCCGGAGGCGTCAAGACTCGGCCTACACCGTTCTGCGGCTCTCCCCAGAGGCCGACTGGGAGCTGGTTCAGGAGCGCCTGGGGCAGACCTTCGGGGTGGACAAGTTCGCCCTGGGCACCCGAGTCCCCACGAAGCTAGAGGCGATGCAGGAGGCCATCGCTCGGGCCCTAGAGGATCGCTCCTTCCCCTCCTTCCGCATCACCGCCAGGCGCAGCGACAAGGCCTTCCCCTTGACCTCGCCGGAGCTGAACCAGGTCCTGGGTGCCTACGTCAAGGAGCTCAGCGGTGCCCTGGTGGACCTGAAGCATCCCGACCTGAATATCTTTGTGCACGTCATGCCCAGGGCCACCTACATCTACCTCCAGGAGTACCCTGGGCCGGGTGGCCTGCCCGTGGGCATCAGCGGGCGGGTGGTGGCCCTGCTCTCCGGCGGCATCGACTCCCCCGTAGCCGCCTGGCGGATGATGAAGCGGGGCTGCCAGGTGACCTTCGTGCACTTCCACAGCTTTCCCCTGGTGGAGGGCACCTCCCGGGAGAAGGCCGCGGAGATTGCCGAGTTGCTGGCCCGCTACCAGTACCGCTCCCGCCTCCACCTGGTGCCCTTCGCCGATGTGCAGCGCAGCCTCATCACCACCACGCCGCCGAGCCACCGGGTCATCCTCTATCGCCGGTTCATGTTCCGCATCGCCGAGGGGCTGGCGTTGCGCGAGGGGGCCAAGGCCCTGGTCACCGGCGAGAGCTTGGGCCAGGTGAGCTCCCAGACCCTTCAGAATCTGCACACCATCAGCGGGGTGGTGGGCCTACCGGTCCTGCGGCCCCTCATCGGCATGGACAAGCTGGAGATCACCAACCAGGCCATCGCCCTGGGCACCTACCCCATCTCCATCATCCCCGACCAGGACTGCTGTAGCCTCTTTGTCCCCAAGCACCCCGTCACCCGCAGCGAGCCCGCGGAGCTGGAGCGGCTGGAGGCGAGCCTGGACGTCGAGGCGCTGGTGCAGACCGCCCTGGACCAGGTGGAGACCCGGGAGTTCTCCTGGCCCGCACCCCAGGCTGTTCCGACGGGCACTGCCGGTGACTAGCGGCCCTCTTTCTCACCCCTAACCAACTGCCCCAGACGCGATTCCCTGCACTGTCTACCCTATTATCATAGCCACCGGGGAGAAACTCAAGGTGCCGGGCAAGAAGCTCATCGAAGCCACCGAATGGCCCCCTTTAGGGGACAGCCAGTTTGATAGGGGAATCCCGCGCCAATGCTCATAACCACTTGACGCCCAACTTTCCCTGGGTGGTATCCTTACGTATCCACCATCGCCGCAGAGAGGGGACGGTGCGAACGAGCAAGCTGCAGGTGTCAGTCGTGAAGCTGGCCCTCTACCACCATGCCTCCACGTGGACGTCATCCCCGGAGGAGAGCCAGAGGGTGGAGATGAGCGTGTTACTCGAGAGGCGAGGGCACAGCGTTGTGGTACGTGCGGTGCTCGATCCCGTGATGGAGCTAGCGGGCACCGAACGCCGCGGATTTCGGTATGCCTTAAAGGATGCCATAGCTCGTCAGTTTGCTCTGGAACCTACACAGGTCTATCTGGACGGGGCAGTCCCGGACCGGTGAGAGTGAAGCTCCTTCCTTTCTGCCCGGCGAACCTGCCAAAGGGCCAGATAATGGAAAATAAACGCCCTCTTAGTGGCAGGGTGGCCCTGATGGCCGTTCTAGCGGAGGAGTACGTGGAGATACAATTCCGAGACGAGCTTCGGAAAAAGCTCACGAGCAGGTTCATCGACCAAGGGCAGCCCAAGCAGCCGACCGTACCATCTCACAAGAATTGAGGCTAGGCCAGTTCGAATGAAGACACCGCAGCGGGGGCAAGCGCCACAGAAGCCCCCGAGGTGTCTGTTTGCCCGGCAAACAGCAGAAGTGTTATAGTGCTATGCGAACTCTCCCGGAATTGAGGAGGTGAACATGTACGTACGGATCACGACCTTCAAGCTCGGACCCGGCAAGCGTGAGGAGGCGTTGGAGTTGGCGAGGAACATTGACCCTGTCATTCGCTCGCAAAAGGGGTTCAAACAAATGTACTTCTTCGGCGACGACGAGACGGGCGACTACGGAGGCATGGTGTTGTGGGACACAAAGGAGGATGGCCAGGCCGCCTTCAACGTCGTTTTCCCGCTGGTGCAGCAGGCCCTCCAGGGGCGGGCCCAGGAGCCTCCCAAGACCGGTCTCTACGAGGTAGTCGAGCCGTAGCCACCAGAGCACCCGCCTCGCTGCCCAAGCGCACTACAGAGCGAATCCACTCCTCTAACCGAGAGGGCCGTCCGTCCATACACTCGCCGTCGTGACTACGGTACCTGACTGACCAGTGCAGCCCACTCGTCCCGGGTGAACCCGCGAAGCGTTTCGGTGCGGACGAAGCCTGTTTTACTGAGGGCCACAGAATACTTGGTCATCGTCTCGTCATCCGGCGCTTCGTCTATAGATACGACGTCGTACTGGCCCATGGTAAACACGACGGCTACCTGTCGTATACCTAGAGCAATGCGGAGCTGTTCGTAAGTCTGAGCCCGTCTGGCCCTCTCCTCCGCGCTTAGTCCCTCTATGCCCTGCTGGGTAAACTTGCCAAGGGTTGCATACATAGGCATGGGTCACCTCCCCGAACCGGCTCCTTTGCGCTTAGGTATGAGGATACCGAGGACGACATGATTATAGCGTACCCGGAGCATTGGTCAAGCCTGAACTCGCCAAAGGGCCAGGAGTGGCAATTCCGCTCCATGCACGAACATTGCACCGACAAAAGTGTGCTGGGTGCTAAGCCAGTGGCCGCCCCAGGGTGAAGCGGAACGGTGTAATGGTGTGCACGCCATCAGGGTGGCGGGACGCCCCATCCTTGGTGTGGTAGACTACGGGTTGGAGACGGGGCATGAAAGTATTGCTAGTTCTCATGGTGGGCTCTGCTCTGATGATCGCTGCCTGTGGCTCGCCTGGGCCGACAGCGACGCCAGTGCGGACACCCACACCTACGCTGACACCGACTCCCACTCTCACACCGACGCCTGTACCGATGCCAACGCCTACCCCCGTCCCTACTCCGACTCCTACCCCAAC
>JBHIBI010000098.1:0-5109 GCA_046758985.1 Dehalococcoidia bacterium | reverse complement strand
GCCTCCCAGGCCCAGGACGTGGCGGGGGCCATTGAGATGGCGCAGCGGGTGGTGGGGCTGGAGCTGGTCCAGGGGATGCGGGATGAGCTGGCCCGGTTTCAGGTGCAGGTGAGGTCGTAGCGCGGTGTCGCTCCAGCCGGCAGGGTATCCCGCTCCTCCCAGTGCAGGGGCACACCGGCCCCGGAGGCGATGATGGCGAGCAGTGAACAGGTAGCCCTGGTCACTGGCGGCTCTCGGGGCATCGGGAGGGAGGTAGCCCTGGGGCTGGCCGCCCGGGGTGTGAGGCTGGTGATCAACTACCAGACGGCCAAGGAGGCCGCCCAGGAGGCGGTCAAGACCATTGCCGCCTGCGGCTCCGAGGCCATCGCCATCGCCGCCGACGTTTCCCAGGAGGACCAGGTCCAGGCCATGGTGCAGGAGGTCCGGGAGCGTTGGGGGCGCATCGACATCCTGGTCAACAACGCCGGCATCATCCGGGACGGGCTGCTGCTTCGCATGTCCACCGAGGACTGGGATGCGGTGGTGAACACCAACCTGCGGGGGGCCTTCCTGGTTACCCGCGCGGTGCTTCCCTTCATGGTGCGGCAGCGCTGGGGGCGCATCGTCAACATCGCCTCCGTGGTGGGCGTCGCCGGGAATGCTGGGCAGAGCAACTACGCCGCCTCCAAGGCGGGGCTTATCGGGTTCACCAAGTCCGTGGCCAAGGAGGTGGCTACGCGGAACATCACCGTCAACGCCGTGGCCCCGGGGTACATTGCCACCGAGATCGTGGAAGTCCTCCCTCAGGAGCTCAAGGACAAGATCCTGGGGTGGATCCCCATGGGCCGCTTCGGCAGTCCCCAGGACGTGGCCGCTCTGACGCTCTTCCTCTGCGGCCCTGAGGCCAGCTACATCACCGGCCAGGTCTTCCATGTGGACGGGGGGATGGTGACCTAGCCTGGGGTCGCTAGGTGGTGAGGCCGTGGTGCAGGAAGGAGCAGGAGGGGGATGTCCCTCGAGGGGAAGGTAGCCCTGGTCACCGGTGGCTCTCGTGGCATCGGCCGGGCCATCGCCCTGGAGCTGGGGCGGCGAGGTGTAGACATTGCGCTGAACTATCTGCGAGACTATCGTGCCGCTCGCAGGACCAGGGAGGAGCTGGAGCAACTGGGGGTCCGGTGTCTCGCCATCCGGGCCCACCTGGGGGACGCCGGGAAGATCCGTGAGCTTTTCACAGCCCTGGAGCGGGAGTTCGGACGGCTGGACATCCTCATCAACAACGCCGCCTCGGGGGTGCAGCGCTCCGCCCTGGAGCTGGAGGAGAAGCACTGGGACTGGACTCTGAATATCAACGCCCGGGCCCCCTGGCTGTGCGCCCGGGAGGCGGCCCGGCTGATGGGGCAGGGGGGCCACATCATCAACATCACTAGCCTGGGCTCCCAGCGGGTGCTGCCCTACTACCTGGCCGTAGGCACCTCCAAGGCGGCCCTGGAGGCCCTCACCCGCTACCTGGCGGTGGAGCTAGCGCCCCGGGGCATCGTGGTCAACGCCGTGGCGGGTGGTGTGGTGGAGACCGATGCGCTGCGCCACTTCCCCAACCGGGGAGCGATGCTGGCCGCCGCCCGTGAACGCACCCCCGCGGGCCGCATGGTGACCCCGGAGGACCTGGCCCGGGTGGTGGCCTTCCTGTGCACCGAGGCGGCCCACATGATTCGGGGCCAGGTCATCGTGGTAGACGGGGGCATGTCGCTGCTGGGGTGGTAGGCTCCGTCGGGGCCTTGGGTAGCTTCCCAGAAAAGTGGGTGGGGGATATTGCAGAAGCCCCCTTGACGGGGCCTTGACAGCCCTATATAATGCAGGTGGATTGGTGAGGTTGATCTTGCACAACACAACCTGAACTAATCGTACTGGCTGGGATAGCCCGGGCGGCGGCTAGGGTATCTTGGCCGCCGCCCTGCACGTTAACAAGTGAAGAACGGAGAGGTTTGAGGTTTCTGGCGTGGGTCAAGCTATGAAGGGCTCGCGGTGGATGCCTTGGGGCCAAGGGCCGAAGAAGGGCGTAGCAAGGCTGCGATAAGCCTCGGTGAGCCGCCTAGCAGGCATAGCCGGGGATTCCCGAATGGGGAAACCCATCCCGCCAAAAGCGGGATACCCCGACCTCGGTCGGGGGGGTAAGCGAGGGAACTGAAACATCTCAGTACCTCGAGGAGAAGAAATCAACCGAGATTCCCTGAGTAGTGGCGAACGAAAGGGGAAGAGCCCAAACCCTGGAGACTGAGTGGCCCGGAGGCCTATGTCTCCAGGGGGTTACAGGGGCCGCCTGGGGAGACTCCGGTACTCCCCAAGGAGTTACCAACCTGAGCTCTAGCCGAAGGTTTCTGGAAAGGACCGTCATAGAGGGTGAGAGCCCCGTAGGCGAAAGGGTTCAGGCTCCTGGCGTGCTTCCTAAGTACCATGGGACACGTGGAATCCCGTGGGAAGTTGGGGGGACCACCCTCCAAGGCTAAATACTCTTGGCCACCGATAGTGTACCAGTACCGTGAGGGAAAGGTGAAAAGAACCCCGAGAGGGGAGTGAAATAGACCTGAAACCGCGAGCCTACAGAAGGTCGGAGCCCCGAGCAATCGGGGTGACGGCGTGCCTATTGAAGAATGATCCGGGGAGTTACTCTGTGCGGCAAGGTTAAGGGACTGGCGTCCCGGAGCCAGAGCGAAAGCGAGTCTGAAGAGGGCGCATAGTCGTGCGGAGCAGACCCGAAACCGGGCGAGCTACCCATGGGCAGGGTGAAGTCCCGCTAACCCGGGACGGAGGCCCGAACCCGTTGCTGGTACAAAAGCATGGGATGACCTGTGGGTAGAGGTGAAATGCCAATCGAGCTCGGAAATAGCTGGTTCTCCCCGAAATGCATTTACGTGCAGCCTCGGGTCACAGGCAGACGGAGGTAGGGCTCTGGATGGGCTAGGGGGCGTGAGCTTACCAACCCCAACCAAACCGCCAATGCCGTTTGACCGATACCCGGGAGTGAGACTGCGGGGGATAAGCTCCGTAGTCGAGAGGGAAACAGCCCAGACCACCGGCTAAGGTCCCTAAGGGCAGGCTTAGTGGCAAAGGAAGTGGAGTTCCCCAGACAGCCAGGAGGTTAGCTTAGAAGCAGCCATCCTTGAAAGAGTGCGTAACAGCTCACTGGTCGAGGGGCTCTGCGCCGAAGATGTACGGGGCTCAAGTCTGCCACCGAAGCCGTGGCTCCCATGGGCGCAAGCTCATGGGGGGGTAGGGGAGCGTTCCTCGGGCGTTGAAGGTGGGTCGTGAGGCCTGCTGGAGCGCGGGGAAGTGAGAATCCCGGAATGAGTAGCGTCAAGCAGGGTGAGAATCCCTGGCGCCGGAAGCCCGAGGTTTCCTACGCAACGTTGTTCGACGTAGGGTGAGTCGGGAGCTAAGCCGAAGCCGAAAGGCGCAGGCGATGCACAGCAGGTCAACATTCCTGCACCACTGCCATCTCGCTTAAAGCCGAGGGGGGACACGGGAGGGTAGGCAGGGCCTGCCCATTGGACATGGTGGGTCCTCCTCTGTAGGCCATGCCGGGCTAGGCAAATCCGGTCCGGCGCCACGAGCTGAGGGAGGAGGCGATCCGGGCCTTCGGGCCTGGAAAGTCTGCTGAGCCCATACCGGCAAGAAAAGCCTCGCGGCTATGGGAGGGCGGTGCCCGTACCGCAAACCGCCACTGGTGGGCTAGGATGAGAGTCCTCAGGCGTACGGGATAACCTCCGCTAAGGAACTCGGCAAAAGGACCCCGTAACTTCGGGATAAGGGGTGCCCCGGGTGTGAAGCCCCTCGCGGGTGGAGCACTTCGGGGCCGCAGTGAAGCAGCCCTGGCGACTGTTTAACAAAAACACAGGTCCGTGCAGAAGGGGCAACCCTAAGTATACGGGCTGACGCCTGCCCAGTGCCGGAAGGTTAAGGGGAGGGCTGAGGTTCCGACTTCGGTGGGAACGTAGGCTCAAACTGAAGCCCCGGTGAACGGCGGCCGTAACTCTAACGGTCCTAAGGTAGCGAAGTCCCTTGTCGGGTAAGTTCCGACCCGCATGAATGGCGTAACGACTGGGGCGCTGTCTCAGCGGAGGTCCCGGTGAAATTGCAATGCCCGTGAAGATGCGGGCGACCCGCGGCAGGACAAAAAGACCCCGTGGAGCTTTACTGCATCCTGGCATTGGGCTGGGAGCAGGGATGTGTAGGATAGGTGGGAGGCTACGAACTCCCGACGCCAGTCGGGAGGGAGCCATCCTTGAAATACCACCCTTCTCTGGTTTTGGTCCTAACCCTTCTTGGGAAGGGGACAGTGTCTGGTGGGCAGTTTAACTGGGGCGGTTGCCTCCTAAAAGGTAACGGAGGCGTCCAAAGGTCCCCTCAGGGTGGATGGAAATCACCCGTAGAGTGCATTGGCATAAGGGGGCTTGACTGTGAGACCTACAAGTCGAGCAGGGACGAAAGTCGGGCAAAGTGATCCTACGGTTCCGTGTGGAAGGGCCGTGGCTTATCGGATAAAAGCTACCCCGGGGATAACAGGCTTATCTCGCCCAAGAGTTCACATCGACGGCGAGGTTTGGCACCTCGATGTCGGCTCGTCCCATCCTGGGGCTGAAGGAGGTCCCAAGGGTCCGTCTGTTCGCCGGTTAAAGGGGCACGTGAGCTGGGTTCAGAACGTCGTGAGACAGTTCGGTCTCTATCCGCCGTGGGCGTAGGAGGCTTGAGGGGGGCTCTCCCCAGTACGAGAGGACCGGGAGGGACCGACCTCTGGTGTACCGGTTGTTCCGCCAGGAGCACCGCCGGGTAGCTACGTCGGGTGGTGATAAGCGCTGAAGGCATATAAGCGCGAAGCACGCCCCAAGATAAGGCCTCCCATCTCCCGAGCAATCGGGAGGGTAAGGCCGCAAGGAGACTACTTGCTTGATAGGCCGGAGGTGGAAGTTCCGTAAGGGATGAAGCTGACCGGTACTAATCGGCCGAGGGCTTGACCCACGCTACAAGCCTCAAATCCTCCGTTCTTCCCTTGGACACCGCGGGGTGGAGCAGCGGCAGCTCGCCGGGCTCATAACCCGGAGGTCGCAGGTTCGAGTCCTGCCCCCGCTACCAAGC
>JBHIBI010000097.1:0-5138 GCA_046758985.1 Dehalococcoidia bacterium | reverse complement strand
CGGTGGTCGAGTAGCCGCAGCCACAACCACAACGAGCGCGGCCTTGACCAATGGGTTCTTGGCCGCGTTCCTCGTGAGACCCCTATGTGTACTGCCATCTACTACCGTGACCAAGCAAACAACGTTGTTTGTAGTAGAATAGAAGCAGGACAGGATTGGGATGGGCGCATGAACCTGAACCGCTTGCTTCTCCTCGCTATTCTGGCACCCTCCGCCTTTGTGGTGGGGGTAGTTATGCTCAGCTATTTCCCTCACCAGGCCGAGCTCTTCGGACACGAAACGGAGCACGTGCTTCTGGGGGCAGTGATGGTGGCTGGCATCATCCCTTTCTCCTTCTTCATGTTCCGCATCTTTCGGCGTATCCAGAGGCATATCCTTCAGCAGAACCAGGAACTGTCCCGCCGAACCGGGGAAATGGAGGCCCTGCTGAAAGTGGGTCGGGCAGTAGAGGAGTCCCTGGAACTGGACCGGGTCCTGCCTGCGGCCCTGGAGGCAGTTCTGGAGGCGACCAGTGCTGAGGCGGCCGAGGTGTGGTTGATGGATCCGCAACAGGGTGCTGTGCTCCTGCTCCACCATCACGGAGCAGCCAGGAAGGCCTTCCTAGAGGTCACGCGGTTCAGCCTGGGAGAGGGCTATCCCGGCATCGTTGCTCAGACCGGCAGACCCATCCTGGTACACAACCTGCCCAACGATAGCAGGTTCCTGCGGCAGCGGGTGAAGGCCGAGGGGTTCCAGACATTCTACGCTCTGCCCTTGCGCCGTGCTGAGGGCACCATTGGGGTGCTGACTGTGGCTGCGCGGGATTCACGAGCCCTGACCGGTGACGCCGAGCTACGACTCCTGGAGCTGATGGCCGAGCACATCGCTACAGCGGTGGAGAACGCGCGGCTGCACGAGGAGGTAAGGACCCTGGCTATCCTCACCGAGCGGGAGCGCCTGGCCCGGGAGATGCACGATGGGCTGGCCCAGGTGCTGGGCTACGTCAACACCAAGGCGCAGGCGGTGAAGGAGCTGCTTAAGGCAGGCCAGGTGGAGGCGGCTGTCCAGCAAATGGGGCAACTGGAGGCCGCTGCCCAGGAGACCTATGATGACGTGCGAGAGGGCATTCTGGCCCTGGGCACCAACGGCAGGAAGCGGCCCTTTCTGGAGAGCCTCAAGGACTACGTGGAGCGGTTCTCTGAGCTTTCCAGTCTTCCCACCAACCTGATAATCCAAGGCACGCCTTACCCCTTCAACCCTGCCGTTGAGGTGCAGCTCCTCAGAATTGCCCAAGAGGCCCTGGCCAACGCACGGAAACATGCCCAGGCGAGCCATGTCCGGGTGTTGCTCTCTTTCCACTCCGGCGGATGTCGTCTGGTGGTAGAGGACGACGGGCACGGCTTTGACCCCGCACATCTGGCCCGTGGTCCCTGGCCGCATCTGGGATTGCAGTCCATTCAGGAGCGAGCTGCGGCCATTGATGCCCGGTTCACCCTGGACACCACGCCGGGTAAGGGCACACGGGTGATCCTGGACCTACCGAAGGTAGGCACATGACGCAGAAGACACGGGTGCTCATCGTGGACGACCACGACCTGTTCCGGGATGGCATTGCCAGCCTGCTGCTGGCCCGGGGCTATGAGGTGGTGGGTGAAGCGAGCGATGGGCTGGAGGCGGTAGTACGTGCCCGCGAGCTCAGGCCCGACCTGATGCTGATGGACATCCGCATGCCCAACATGGGGGGGTTGGAGGCCACCCGGCTTATCAAAGCGGAGCTGCCTGAGGTGAAGGTAGTCATCCTGACAGTGTCCGACGACGAAGAGGATCTGTTTGAGGCCATCAAGAGCGGGGCCCAGGGGTATCTCCTCAAGAAGCTAAAGTCGGACATGTTCTTCGACCTCATTGCCGGTGTCGCCAGCGGTGATGCGCCTATTTCCCCCAGGATGGCCGCCATGATGCTAAAGGAGTTCTCACGGCATGCTGGTGGCAGTAGAAGCGTGGAGGGACGAGTGGTCCTTACCGACCGGGAGATGGAGGTGCTGAAGCTTGTTGCCCAGGGCAAGAGCAACAAAGAGATCGCAGCAGAGATCATTGTCAGCGAGAGCACGGTGAAGTACCACCTTCGGAATATCTTGGACAAGCTCCACCTAGAGAACCGGGCCCAGGTGATAGCATACGCAACCCGCCGGGGTTTGGGGAATACCAAGAGATCCTAGGAAGTGCCCCAGGTCACCCTCCCACCGGTGAGACCCCTGCCACCGTCGGGGGTGGGGCTACTGCCGGGCCACCGGCATCGGCAGGTCGATGGCGTACTGCTGGAAGAGCTGGTCCAGGGTGGCCGCGCTCTTCTCGTCGGGGGGTGTCAGGGGCAAACGAGGGTTTCCCACCGGGAAGCCCACCCGGTTGAGGGCGTACTTCACTGGGATGGGGTTGGAGATGATAAACAGTCCCTTGAGCAGGGGCAGCAGACGCTGGTGCTCCCGGGCTGCCTCCTGGAGCCTCCCCTGGAGCACCAGCCCCATCATCCCCTTGATCTGCTGGCCTACCAGATGGGAGACGACGCTGACCACGCCGTAGCCGCCCAGGGACATGACGTGGAAGATGTCGTTGTCGTTGCCGGTCCAGACTCGGAAGCCCTCCCGTGCGCCCTGGATGATGGCCCCGATCTGCTCCAGGTTCCCGCTGGCCTCCTTGATGCCGACGATATTGTCGACCTGGCTGAGGCGGAGGGTGGTCTCGGCGGCCATGTTGGTGACGGTACGGCTGGGCACGTTGTACAGGATGCACGGCAGGCGGGTGCTCTCGGCGATGGCCCTGAAGTGCTGATAGAGCCCCTCCTGGGTGGGCTTGTTGTAGTAGGGCACGGTGAGCAGAAACCCGTCCACGCCCGTGGACTCGGCCTCCCGGGTCAGCTCGATGCTCTCCGCGGTGCAGTAGTTGGTAGTGCCCGCGATCACCGCACCCCGGTCGCCCAGGGCGGCCTTGGCCTCGCTGAACAGCCGCAGCTTCTCCTGGGTAGTGAGGCAGGGACCCTCGCCGGTGGTGCCGGAGACCACCAGGCCGTCGCTGCCCGAGTCCATCAGGGCCCCGGCCAGGCGCTTGGCCTGGTCGTAGTCCACCCTCCCCTGCGGGTCGAAGGGGGTAACCATAGCGGTAAGCAGCCTGCCAATCTGGGCCATAACCTAGCCTCCTCCCTTCTAGCCTTGGCGGGTGCGCTGGAGGGGCTCCTGCACCGGCAGGAGGCCCTGAGCGATAAGCGTCTCGGCGATCTGCAGCGCATTGAGGGCCGCCCCTTTGCGCAGGTTGTCGGCCACCACCCACATGGCCAGGCCGTGGGGGTGAGAGACATCCTGGCGGATGCGGCCCACGTACACCTCGTCGGTGCCGGCCACCGACCAGGGGGTAGGATACCCGTCCTCAGCAGGGTCGTCCAGTACCCGCACCCCCGGCGCCTGGGCCAGAAGCTCCCGGGCCTGTTGGGGACTCATGGGGCGGGTAAATTCCACGTGGACTGCCTCGCTGTGGGAGACGGAGACAGGCACCCGGACGCAGGTGGCCGAGATGGCGATCTCCGGCGCATGCATGATCTTGCGGCTCTCCTCCAGGACCTTGCGCTCCTCCTTGGTGTAGCCGTCGGGCAGGAAGGGCTCGATGTGGGGGAGGAGGTTGAAGGCGATCTGGTGGGGATAGACCTGCGGCTCCGCCTCCCGTCCCTCGAGGACCCGTTGGGCCTGCTCACGTAGCTCGCGCATGGCGGCACCCCCCGTGCCGGACACGGCCTGATAGGTGTCCACAACGACGCGCCGGATGGGGTTGGCCTGCTGCAGGGGCCAGAGGGCCATGACCAACTGGGTCGTCGTACAATTGGGGATGGCGATGATGCCCTGGTGTCCCTCCAGGTCGCTGCTGTTGATCTCGGGGACCACCAGGGGCACCTGCAGCTCCATGCGGAAGGCCGAGCTATCGTCGATGACCAGTGCCCCGGCCTCCACCGCCAGAGGTGCCAGTCTCCTGCTGAGGTCGGCGCTGACGGAGATGAAGGCGATGTCTACATCCCGAAAGGTCTCAGGGCTGAGGGGCGTCTCCCGCACCTCCAGCTCCTGGCCCAGCACCGTGAGGCGCTGGCCGGCGGAGCGCTGGGAGGCCAGCAGGCGCAGCTCTCGGACGGGGAAGCGGCGTTCCTCCAGCAGTTGCAGGAACACTCGCCCCACCGCACCCGTGGCACCGACGACCGCAACGTTGTACCCGCTCAAGCCATCCCCCTCGTGCTAAAGGCCCAGGAGCTTCTCCAGTCCAACTACCAGTCCCTTCAATTGTACCACCTCTCGAATGGCCAGCAGAACACCGGGCATATAGCATTCGCGACTGACAGTGTCGTGTTGCAGCGAGAGAGTCTGCCCGGCAATGCCAAAGGTTACCTGGTGGTGGGCCAGACGGCCGGGCATGCGGATGCTATGGATGGCGACCCCCTGGTAGTCACCGCCCCGGGTGCCTGGCAGGGCCTCCCGGTGGGGGACGTTGCGCTGGAATTGGCGCCCTTCGGCAGCGATGGCCCGGGCCAGGGCCAGGGCCGTGCCCGAGGGGGCGTCCTCCTTGGCCTCGTGGTGGGCCTCCACGATGTCGGCATACTGGAAGTGGGGGGCCGCCAGCCGTGCCAGGTGGAGCAGCAGCACAGCCCCCAGGGCAAAATTGGGCGCCACAATGGCCCCCAGGCCCCGCTCGCTGGCGAGCTGTTCCAGCTCCTGAAGCTGGGCCTGGCCGAGGCCGGTGGTGCCGGTGACGAGGCGGACGCCGCGGCCCAAAGCGACCCGGGCGGCGGCCAGACAGGCCTCGGCGCTGGTGAAGTCCACTAGCACCGTAGGACGGGTCTGCTCCAGGAGCCCCTCCAGGTCAGTGGAGAGGGGGATGGCCCCAGAGCTGTCGGGCAGCGCCAGAGTGTTGCCCTGGGGCTGGCGACAGACCGCCCCCACCAGCTCCAGGTCGGGCTCCCGACTCGCCGCCTTCAGAACCTCCCCACCCATCCTGCCCGTGGCCCCGTGGACCACCAGGCGTATCCGTTCCACAGCATCCTCCTCCAGGAAGTGGCGTCTTCCCAGTGTAGTGGACAAAGTCGGTTCCGTCCAGAGGGAAAGAGCCAAGGTGACGGGAGTGAGAGCCAG
>JBHIBI010000096.1:0-5159 GCA_046758985.1 Dehalococcoidia bacterium | reverse complement strand
CGATACGAGATTCACGCCAGGGTCAGGCTGAGCGGCCGCTGAGGGCCAGTTGCACCTGGGTGCCCTGGGCGCTGGACTGGCGTACGGCGTCGATGACCTCCTGGACGCGCAGGCCGTCCACAAAGGTGGGTATCACCGGCTTGCCCCCTCGGATCGCCTCCACCAGCCGGTCCACCAGGACCATGAAGGAGGGAATGCGAAGGTCCCCAGACACCTTGGCGTAGGGGCGCAGGCGCTCCGGTAGCTCCAGCTCCCGAAACTCAGTGTCCCCCTTCCGGCATCCCAGGAGCTTGCCATCAACCCTGGGGTTCACGTTCCTCTCCTGAGGGAGCAACAGGCTGCCCTCGCTGCCGTAGAGCTCGATGGAGACGCCACTGCCCACGTGGATGGCGAGGCTGGCCGCCATGGCGGCCCAGCCGCCGTTGCACATGCGAAGCTGAACGGCAAAGGTATCGTCGGCGTCGGAGACGCGGGTCTGGCCTGTCTCGGGGTCCAGCTTTTCAGGGCTGTTCACTGCCGTGAAAGCGCTGACGGCCTCCACCTCGCCGAACCAGTAGCGCAGGCTGTCGATGTAGTGGGAGCCCATGGCCCCCAGGAGGCCGCCGCCGCGGGAGGCGTCCACCAGCCATCCCCACTTGCTGCGTTCCAGAGGGAACAGCAGCCGGATGACGGCGAAGCGCAGGTCCCCCAGATACCCCTCCTGAATCAGTTCCTTGGCCAGGGCCCGCTGGGGGGCGAAGCGGAACTCGTGGTCCACCACGTGTACTACCTCTGCCTTCTCGGCCGCCTCCACCAGGGCACTGGCCTCCGCCGCGTTCATGGCCAGGGGCTTCTCGCAGAGGACGTGTTTCCCCGCCTCCAGGGCCGCCAGGGCCATGGGGTAGTGCTGGTCCACCGGCGTGGCCACGCTCACCAGGTCCACCTCGGGGTGATTGATGAGATCATGGTAGTCGGTGAAGGCATGGGGGATGTGGAACCTCTCCGCTGCCTCCCGGGCCCGCTCGGCCCGGGCGCTGCACACGGCCACCACTTCCGTCTCCGCGTGGGCCTGCAACGCCGGAATCTGGACCACGCTGCCAAAGCCAATCCCTATAACCCCGACACGAACCTTGGATGCCATGGTCCCTCCTTCAGGATTCTGATCTGGAGCTACAGGCACTCCCTTCCGGTCGTTCCACTGCGCCGGTGAGGGCGTGAACCCGCCGCCAGATTATACCATCCTGTGGGAGGGTGTCCCACCCCCGACATGGCTGCTTCACCGACCTGAGCACACAACGCCCGACCGGCGGCAGGCCCCGGTGGTGTATCATGGGGCCACCAGAGCGTGGGAGGTGGGCCATGACGACGCAAGCCAAGCCCCTGGTGAAGGTGGTGAGCGCTGGCGGAACCATCACCGGCATTGGGCGGGGGCGGCTGGACCTGACCAACTACACCGACACGGGAGATCGCCTCCAGGTGGAGGAGCTGCTGGCCCGGGTGCCCGAGGTGCAGGAGGTGGCCCGCATCCAGGGGGTGCAGTCCACGATGTTCCGCATTACCATCAGCACCCAGGACTGGCTGGAGCTGCACGGGCTGCTCACCCGTATCCTTCAGGAGCCGGAGGTGGCAGGGGTGGTGGTCACCCACGGCACCAGCCTGATGGAGGAGACGGCCTATTTTCTGCACCTGACCCTGAAGAGCGAGAAGCCGGTGGTGCTGGTGGGCGCTCAGCGTCCCTCCACGGCCATCAGCGGCGACGGTGACCTGAACCTGCTCAGCGCCGTCCGGGTGATAGCCAGCTCCCAGGCCCACGGCATGGGCGTGATGGTGTGCATGAACGAGGAGATCAACTCAGCGCGGGAGGTGACCAAGAGCAGCGCCTACCGGGTGCACACCTTCCAGAGCCGGGACCTGGGCTTCCTGGGCTACGCCGACTCCGACGGCCGGGTGGTGTTCTACCGGCGGCCCACCCGGCGGCACACCTCCCAATCAGAGCTGGACGTGACGGGGGTCACCGACCTGCCCCGGGTGGACATCGTGTACGTCCATGCGGGCTGCGACGGCCTTCCCGTGGAAGCGCTGGTGGAGCGGGGGGCCAAGGGGATCGTGACGGCGGGCGCAGGTGCAGGCAACACCTCGGAGCCTATGACCGAGGCCCTGGCCCGGGCGCGGCAGCAGGGGGTCGCCGTGGTGGAGAGCACCCGGGTGGGCAGCGGCCGCGTGGTAGTGACGGAAGCCAGGAAACGGCACGGCTTTGTGGCCGCAGACAACCTCTCGCCTCAGAAGGCCCGCATCCTGCTGATGCTGGCCCTGCTGGAGACCAACGATCCGGCGGAGCTCCAGCGGCTGTACGACGAATACTAGGGGCGCTCCCCGCCGTTCCTTGCTCTCCCCAGCTCGGCTTGCCTGCACCATCCCGACGGGGGCTTCCGTGGCCTGTCCGGCGGTCAGCCTACTGGGTGTAGAAGATTCGCGTGATGGAGCCGTCTTCCTTGCTGATGAAGACGTGAGGCTCCCCGCCGAGCACTTCAGGGTCGGACGGTAGGAAGTAGATATGCCACTCGTCTCCGGCATCCTCAACCACCACCTCGCGGTCAGCGAGTGACATCACGTCGTCGGCTTCGACCCGCTCCGTGGCAATGCTGATCGCCTCTTCGTTACTAATGGGCACCGCTTCCTCTCTTACCCTGCAGCCAACCATAAGGAGAATAAGTGCTGCGACCAAGATTGTCACGTAGAGGCTTGAGCGACTCATTGGATAACTCCTTGCTTATCGGTAAGGCCCACGAGTCGGACCAAAGGTCACGGTTCCAGCGGCGTTGCGAATGATGCCCGGGATGCCGTGCCGGTTGTGCCAGTTAATGTCGGCCTGACTGGGCCCCTGCGTCCACCGAACTCCGTTCTCATCCACTGGTGGATTGGGGTGGGTGTGGAAGAATCCACAGGTCTGTTCCCCCGCCCCAGCCGGATTCGCTCCAGGGGTGATGCCGGCCTGGCCGCCAGCAGGCACCCGGACGACCCGTAGAGCGCCGGTCCTGATATTCTGGATAATCCAGCCTCCCTCCTCGTGACGTTTGTTGGGGTCGTTGGCCTGGGAGTCCCTCCAGGCCTGCTCGATGGCTGCCGACACGGTTGCATTCTCCAGCATCTCCGCAGCGGTGGGACATGGTCTTGTTTCCGGAACCGGTGTCAACTCAGGTGTCGCAGTGGGGCTGGGCCTCAGTGGTGGTATCGGAATAGGCGTCGGAGTTGGCGTTGCAGTGGGCCTGGGCCTAGACGTTGGTGTCGCGGTGGGCCTGGGCCTAGACGTTGGTGTCGCAGTAGGCCTGGGCGTTGCCGTCGCAGTCGGCGTTACCTCAGACGTGGGGGTGGGTGTAGGCTCAGACGTTGCTGTTGGCGTGGGCTCAGGTGTGGGTGTCAGCGTAGGTGTAGGCGTCGGTGTTGGGGTCGGGGTAGGTGTGGGCGTCGGCGTGGGGGTAGGCGTCGGTGTCGGGGTTGGGGTGGGTGTGAGCGTCGGCGTGGGGGTGGGGATCGGCACCCCGTTGAAGGTCCAGATCACATCGATGACTTCCACGGGTACGGTGTCGCTCTCCACCTCGATGGTTACGCCCTCGCCGGGGTCTACGCACGGTGGTGGGGCCCAGGTGATGATGATGGTGTCCCCTTCAGCCACTACCTCACTGCCGCCGCAACCGGGGGCGTCGCTGACAATCCTGGGGTTGATAAGAGTTACGGGGGTCCCGTCTGCACCCGCAAGGATGATGTGTAGGTCGTTGGCTGGTTGGCCGGTATCGTTGGTGAAAGGGCCCAGGGTGACCGTCGTACCCTGGGCAACAGCGACACCCATACCCTCCGGCAATCGCGCATGGGGGCCAAGAGCCAGGAAGAGGGTGCTCCCCAGCACGAGGCCGGCCAGCACCAGCAACGCCCAACGTCGTCTTATCATTCCAAAACTAGCCCTTTTCAGCCGCGGGCAGGTGGAGGCAACGTCCCGATCCGCCCACTAGCCTAGGCATGCCGCTCCTCGGAGGGGGTCTAAGATGTTCATGGTGTACACGTTATCCGCATCCCTGTCAAGAGGCCCCGGTTCTGATAGCGTTGCGGAGGTACGAGTTCTTGGGGCAAGTAGCGACGAGCCGTGGCAAGTATGGAGCTTGCCGTTCCTGCGCCACCGTGTTCCCAGCCAGTCCTGGCTCACCCTTGGTCCTATCCGGTGGCTGGCCCCTCCGCCTTGTTCGCCTCTGGCGAGCCCAAGCTACGAGGCGGGGGCGTAGATCACCGTCAGAACGACGCCGAGTTGCTCGCCACCGACGTCGCTGACCACCACCTCGATGGTGTTGGGCCCCTCCACCAGCTCCACCTGGTGCTCAAACCGGCCCTCGGAATCCGGCTCCACTACGGTATCGCCGACGCTTACCACGGCATCAGGAAGGGTCCTCCCCACCACGGTGATGACAGGCTCGCTCACCACCTCCTCCTCCTCTTCGGGCGAGAGGATGTTCAGGAAGAGCTCCTCGGCTGCCACCTCCTCCGTGGGCGTGGGGGTCGGCTCTTCCGGTGGCGGGGTCACCTCACCGGCGGGCACGAAGGGCTCGCCACCCTTCCTCACCATGAGTCTCACCACCGGGCGGAAGATGACACGGTTGTTCCCCGTCACGGTTACCGAGGCGTCGGCGTCGAAGTCCAGGGTGGCAATGGTGGTCTCGCCAGCTTCTACCCGGATGGGGCGCACAATCTTGATCTCGCCGCTGGGTACCGTCGCCTCCTGGTCCTCGCCGTCCAGGGTTACCAGCACCCTGACCACCTCCAGGCGGACTTGGCTGTAGGTGCCCGCCTCCAGCTCCGCCGAGCCCAGAATCGCCTCGATACCGACGACCCCCAGCAGGTCAAAGGTCATCTCCTCCTCCACTACCGTCTGCCAGCCCACGTCTTCGGCCTCGGCCTCTCCTGCCCGGTGGACGCGGATTTGACTGGCGGTGACCTCGATCTTGGTGACGTCGTGATCGGGCTGGTCGGTAACCCGGACCTCCAGGGTTCCCAGCTCTCTGGCGGCCTCGGGGGGTGTTGGAGTGGGGGTAGGAGTGGGAGTGACGGCCCGCGTGGGCGTTGCCGTGGGAGTAGGGGCGGCACAAGCCAGGAGGGCCAAGGTTGCCAGGGCCAGGAGCATCACGAGCTTCATG
>JBHIBI010000095.1:0-5217 GCA_046758985.1 Dehalococcoidia bacterium | reverse complement strand
TTGCCCTCGGCGGCCTGTGCTAGAATGGGCAGACCGTGGAGAACAAGCGGGACCTCCCCTACTGGGTGGCCTTCAACAGCGTGCCGGGCATCGGCAGCCAGCGGTTCCGGCTGCTGGAGCGCCGCTTCGGCACCCTGGAGGCCGCCTGGCAGGCCAGCGGCGATGAGCTGAAACGGGCCGGCCTGGACGAGGGCACCATCTCCACCCTCCTGGCCCGCCGCCCCACCATCTCCCCCGAGGGAGAGCTGGAGCGGTTGGAACGGGCGGGTGTCCAGGTCCTCACCTGGCACGACGCCGGCTATCCTCCCCGGCTCAAGGAGATCTACGACCCGCCGCCAGTGTTCTACATCAAGGGCAGGCTGCTGCTCGAGGATGAGCGCTCCGTAACCCTGGTGGGCACACGGCGCGCCACCGCCTACGGACGGGAGGCCACGGCGGCGCTGGCGGGAGACCTGGCCCGCAGCGGGGTCACCATTGTCAGCGGCCTGGCCCGGGGCATCGACGCGGTGGCTCACCGGGCTGCCCTCCAATCCGGGGGCCGGACCATCGCCGTGCTGGCCTCGGGCCTGGACATCATCTACCCCCCAGAGCACCGCGACCTGGCCCAGGAGATCGAGGCCCGGGGTGCCCTGGTGAGCGAGCTCCCCCTGGGGGTGCGGCCCCAGGCCCAGCAGTTCCCCCGGCGCAACCGCATCATGAGCGGCATGACCCTGGGGGTCCTGGTCATCGAAGCGGGCCAGGTGAGCGGCGCCCTGTGGACGGTGCGGCACGCCCTGGAGCAAAACCGGGAGGTCTTCTGCGTGCCCGGGAGCATCTTCTCCCCGGCCAGCCGGGGCACCAACGCCCTCATCCAGGAAGGGGCCAAGCTGGTGATGAGCCACACCGACGTGCTGGAGGAGCTGAACCTGACCACCGTCGCCCATCAGATGGAGCTGCGGGCCGTGGCGCCGCCCGAGAACGGCAACGAGGCGCTGCTGCTACAGCACCTCTCCCACGAGCCACTGCACATCGACGAGGTGCGGCGCCGCTCCGGCCTGCCCATCGCCGTGGTCAGCAGCACCCTGGCCATGCTGGAGCTGAAGGGACTGGCCCGGCAGGTGGGTGCCATGCACTACATCCGAGCCCGGGAGGTGGCGGCAGACTATGCCCCGTAAGGGCGACCAACACGACGGCGCTCGCAACCTGGTGATAGTGGAGTCCCCCGCCAAGGCCCGCACCATCTCGCGCATCCTGGGCTCGGACTACACCGTCAAGGCATCCCTGGGGCATGTGCGCGACCTGCCCCCGAACACCCTGGGGGTGGACATCCAGCGCAACTTCACCCCCACCTACCTGGTGCTGGGCGACAAACGCTCCGTCATTCGGGAGCTGAAGCGGCTCTCCCAAGAGTCCCCCACCATCTACCTGGCCACCGACCCCGATCGGGAGGGGGAGGCCATCTCCTGGCATCTGGTCAAGGCAGCGGGATGGGACCGGGCACCGGTGCGGCGCGTGGTCTTCCACGAGATCACCGAGCCGGCAGTCCAGGAGGCCTTCCGCTCTCCCAGGGGGATCGATATGCGGCTGGTGGAGGCCCAGCAGGCACGGCGTATCCTGGACCGGCTGGTGGGGTACCAGCTCAGCCCCCTGCTGTGGAGCAAGGTGCAGAAGGGCCTCTCCGCCGGCCGGGTCCAGTCGGTGGCTCTACGGTTGACGGTGGTGCGGGAGCAGGAGATCGAGGCCTTCACCCCCAAGGAGTACTGGACCATCCAGAGCCAGTTGCTCCCCCACAGGCGCGGCGACAGGGCAACTCCCTTCCTCGCTACCCTCTCCTCCCTGAAGGGAAAGAAGGGAAAGCTGACCATCGGCAGCGAGGCCGCCGCCAGCCAGGTGCTGGAAGAACTCCGGGGCGCCAGCTACACTGTAGCCGAGGTCAAGCAGCGGGAGACGCGGCAATCGCCAGCGCCCCCCTTCACCACCAGCACCCTACAACAGGAGGCCTGGCGCAAGCTCCGCTTCAGCCCCAAGAAGACCATGCTGGTGGCCCAGCAGCTCTACGAGGGCATGCGCCTGGGGTCCGAGGGCGAGGTGGGGCTCATCACCTACATGCGCACCGACTCCACCCAGGTGGCCTCCTCTGCCGTCCAGGAGGCCCGCCAGTTCATCGAGCAGCGCTTCGGTAGGCACTACCTGCCCCCCGCACCCAGGGTCTTCGACCGGAGGGCCAAGGGAGCCCAGGAGGCCCACGAGGCCATCCGCCCCACCTCCCTGGCCCGAGTCCCCGAGGCGGTGAGGTCGCAGCTCCCCCGGGACCACCACCGGCTGTACGCCCTGATCTGGAAGCGGATGCTCAGCAGCCAGATGGCCGAGGTGGTGGTGGAGGTCACCGGGGTGGACATCGAGGCCCGGTGCACCGCCCCTTCGGCCTCGCTCAGGACAAGCGCACCCAAGAGCTATCTCTTCCGTGCCACGGGCCAGGTGCTGAAGTTCCCCGGCTTCCGCATCCTCTACCTAGAGGGCCGGGATGAGGAGGGTGAGGAGGAGGACGGGGAAGGCCTGCCGGAGCTGAGCACAGGCGAGGCCCTGGAGTGCCTGGACACCCAGGCCAAGCAGAACTTCACCGAGCCACCCCCTCGCTACACCGAAGCGAGCCTCATCAAGACCCTGGAGGAGCGAGGCATCGGACGGCCCAGCACCTACGCCCCCACCCTCTCCACTCTGCTGGACCGGAGCTACGTGACCAGGGAGAAGGGCCGGCTCAAGCCCACGGCCCTGGGCCAGGTAGTCAGCGACCTCCTTTCCACTCACTTCCCCGACATCATGGACTACAACTTCACCGCCCAGATGGAGGAGAGCCTGGACCTGATCGCCCGGGGGGAGCGCCAGTGGGTCCCAGTGCTGCGGGCCTTCTACCGCCCCTTTGAGCAGGCCGTGGCGACGGCAAAGGAGGCGATGCCCCGGGTAAAGGTGACGGAGCCCACCGACGAGGTCTGCGAAAAGTGTGGCAAACCCATGGTGATCCGGGCTGGCAAATACGGCCGCTTCCTAGCCTGTACCGGTTTCCCGCAGTGCCGCAACAGCCGCTCCCTGGTGAACCGCACCGGCATCCCGTGCCCACAGTGCGGCAGCGGCGAGCTGATCGAGCGTCGTAGCAAAAAGCGGGGCCTCAGCTTCTACGGCTGCTCCCGCTATCCCGATTGCACGTTCATGGTGCGCCAACGCCCCTTGGCCGAGCCCTGCCCCGAATGCGGCGGCCTTCTGGTAGTGGCGGGGCGGCAGCAGAGCCGCTGCACGAGCTGCGCCTACCGGGGCACCGTCCCCGAAGAAGAGGGGGTTCCGGTAGAGGTCTAATGCTCGGTTGCAGAGATACCCTGTCATACCCACCCACCCACCCAGGTAGGCTTATCGGGGGACACCCCCAAACCCCCGCCGGGGCCGATGTGTCGGCCCTGAACCTCCCGGGGGGAGGGGAGGCGCTTCTGCTGGCCGGAGCAGCGCTCCGGGGTGGGTGGACGGGAAGAATGAAGAGTTCCCAATATATGGAAAGGGATTTGCAGCACTAAGCATTAGGTAAGGGGCGACTGGCCCGCTGGATCCAGCCCCGTAGGCTTGGCTGGGGAGCAGTTCTCCAAAGGAGGTGGCACATGAGCCTGGTGGATGAAGCCGTGCGGCGTTTTAATCGAAAGCCGGTCATCATCGTGAGTGCAGTCCAGGACGAAGGTGTGTTACAAGAGGTGAGAGGCACCTTAGTGGGGGGCTCCGGCGACTGCCTCTTCATCGAAGAGGTACCGGAGCAGAGCCCCACCCTGGTCAACACCGCCTGGGTGGCCTGGCTCTTTGAAGCCCCCCCTGAGGCCAAGGAGGAGTGAGGGGGCCCTCATCGCCGTCGGCCTGGCATACGAGGGTCGCCCCAACACCTCCGGGAGAGGAGCCCGCGGCGTTGGATGACCTGCTGACCGCCTACAAGTCCTACCTCCAGGGCCAACGGGGCCTGGCGGGGTACAGCGTGAGGAACTACCTCACGGACCTGCGTCCCTTCGCCCAGTTCCTGCGGCGGCACAACCTGGACCCCCTCCGGCTGGACCGCGCCACCCTGCGCCAGTACCTGGCCTGGCTGGTGACGGGGGCCCGTGGCCAGCGGGGCGGCTACGCCAAGAGCAGCGTCTCGCGCAAGCTGGTAGCCCTGCGCTCCTTCTACCGCTTCCTCAAGCAGGAAGGCCTGGTGACCACCAACCCGGTGCCCCGCAGCCGCTCCCTGCGGGTGAAGGTGGAGCGTCGGCTCCCCCAGTTCCTCGGTGCCCAGGAGCTAAAAAGCCTGCTTCAGGCCCCCGACCCCTCCAAACCCCTGGGCCTGCGGGACCAGGCCATCCTGGAGCTGCTGTACGCCTCGGGGATACGCCTGGCAGAGCTGGTCGCCCTGAACGTGGAGCACCTGGACCTCCCCCGGCGAGAGCTCCGGGTGGTGGGTAAGGGCTCCAAGGAGCGCGCTGTGCTGATGGGAGCGCCGGCCCGGGAGGTCCTGGAGCGGTACCTCGCCCTGGCCCGCCCGCAGCTTCTTCGCAGCGCGAACCCAGCACTCTTCCTGAACCGCTACGGGACCAGACTCTCGCGGCGGAGCATCGAGGCGCTGGCCCGCCGGTACGCCACCGGGGCGGGCATCCTGCCTGGCGTCCACCCCCACAAGCTGCGGCACACCTTCGCCACCCACCTGCTGGAGGGCGGTGCCGACCTGCGGGTGGTGCAGGAGCTGCTGGGCCACGCCAGCCCCGCCACCACCCAGGTGTACACCCACGTGACCCGCTCCGAGGCCCGGCGGGCCTACCTGGCCGCCCATCCCCTAGCCCGGAAGGAGGCGCCATGACCACGCTCCTGGTGATCAACGGCCCCAACCTGAACCTGCTGGGCCGACGAGACCCCGCCATCTACGGCACCACCACCCTGCGACAGTTGGAGGAGTCCATCGCCACCCGTGCCAGGGAGCTGGCCATGGAGGTGCTGTTCTTCCAGTCCAACAGCGAGGGGGCCATCATTGACTTCCTCCAGGAGCAGGCACCCCAAGCCCAGGGCATCATCATCAATCCCGGGGCCCTGACTCATTACGGCCTCTCCCTGCGGGAGGCCCTGGCGGATACGGGGCTTCCCGTCATTGAGGTCCACCTCTCCAACCCCCGTGCTCGGCCGGAGCGGTGGCGCCATCGCTCGGTGATAGCCCCCATCGCCCAGGAGACCATCGCCGGC
>JBHIBI010000094.1:0-5221 GCA_046758985.1 Dehalococcoidia bacterium | reverse complement strand
CCTCCTCCAGGGCCTGTACCAGCCCCTGGTAGCCGGGATGCCCTGCCAGCGCATCGAAGAGCCCGGTAAGAGCCATGGTCGGTTCTAACACCTAAAGGGGCTGGCAACCGGGCCGCCAGCCCTCCAGCACGGATTGTACCCCACTCTCGCTCACCCGGCAAGGGGATGCAACAGGGCCTCTTTTCCTAAAGGAGCAACTGGCAGACCTTGCCTAACAGGTTAGCTCCCACCAGTAGCATAAGGGAGCGCTCTCTTGGCTAAATGTTCGCTCATATATGCCACATTTGCGGAGGAAGTTGGGTCAAAAGGAGGCACAGCCCCTCCCCAGTCAGCAAGGCGTCCCCGCTCTCCCAACGAGGCTAGGCTGGGCTGACCTTCGCTCCCACCCGCCGGATGACGCCCCGGAGCAGGACCTGGAGGACGGGGAGGAAGAAAAAGAGGATGGCGATGACCATAGAAGCCGCCGCGATGGGACGGGAGAAGAGGATGAGCGGGGAGCCACCCCCCATGATGAGGGTCTGCCGAAAGGCCGTCTCGGTGGGGAAGCCCAGCACCAAGGCCACCACCAGGGGCGCCAGGGGGTAATTCAGCCTCCGCAAGACGAACCCTAGGAAACCCAGGAGGATCATCAGCCACACATCAAACTCGGAGAACCGGATGGCCCAGGCTCCCAGAATACTGAGCATCGCGATGATGGGCACTAGGAGACCATAGGGGGTCCTGAGAATGCTCGCCAGGATCGGCGTGGCGCTCATACAGATAATAACGGCCAGCACGTTGGCCACATAGAGGCTGGCGATGAAAGGCCAGACCAGTTCCACGTTCTCGGTGAACAGGCGGGGTCCCGGGATGAACCCCCACATAAAGATACCCGCCATGATAACAGCGGCGGTCGGCGAACCGGGTATCCCCAGGACCAGCAACGGCAGGATGGCGCCAGTGCCTGCGGCGTTGTTAGCTGCCTCGGGGGCCATCACCCCTGTCGGCTCCCCCTGGCCGAACCGCTCCGGGTTCCTGGAGAACCGGCGGGCCAGCCCGTAGGCGATGAAGGAGCTTGGGGTGGCTCCTGCGCCGGGAAGGACGCCGACGAAGAACCCCATCAGGCTAGAAAAGAGGACCAACCGGCCATGCCGGATCACCCTCCGTATGGCATCTACCACATCGCCCAGCCCCAACCGGGAAGCGGCGGCCATCACCTCAATCTTGAGCTTGTAGCGCTCGGCAGCGTTGGCCAGGATCTCCCCGATCCCGAAGAGGGCGATGGTAACGGGCACGAAGTGGAAGCCCTGCATCAAGGTAATGGTCCCGTAGTTGAGGCGGGGCTGGCCCGTGATCACATCCAGCCCCACCGAGGCGAGCAGAAAGCCCACCGCCATCATAACCAGAGCCTTGAAGGGGTTCCCCCCCATCCCCACAAAGGTGCCGAAGGCGATCAGGAGGATGGCGAATTGCTCCGGGGGACCGAAGCGTAGGGCGATTCCAGCGAAGGGAAGGGCAAAGGTGGTGAAGAGCAGCGAGGCCAGAATGGCCCCGACGAAGGAGACGGCGAAGGCCAACGCCAGGGCCAGGGCCGCCTGGCCCATTCTGGCCATGGGACGTCCGTCAAACATCGTGGCCACGGACCAGGGGTTGCCAGGGACGCCGAACAGGATGGAGGCGATGGAGCCGCCGTACAGAGCCCCCCAGTAAATCGCGGCCAGCATCACCAGGGCCGCCGTGGGGGGCATCAACACGGTCAGGGGCAGGAGGACCGCTACCCCCGTGGTTCCACCAACCCCCGGAATCACGCCGATGACCAGCCCCAGCAGCAAGCCCACCACGAGAGCGCCCATAATTATGGGCTGGAAGAGCTGCTCAAAGCCCGTTCCAAGGAGAGAAAAGGCTTCCACCGGCGTTCTCCGACGGCCTAGAAGGGGATGGCCGGATACCAGATGCTCTTGAGCAAGAAGAGCTTGAACGACTTCTCCAGGCCGAAATATGCCCCGTAGGCCAGGAGGAGGCCGAGCGGGAAGCCTACGTACCAGCGCACCCGCCCATACCACAGGCTAAAGATCCCGGTATAAAGGACCGTGAGAAGGTAGAAACCCAGGTAGGGCGCCACGCCGATAGCCAGGGCCACAGGGATGCCTACCTTCGCCAGGTCTATGACCCCCTGCCGCTCCTCAAAAAAGGGGGAGGACTGCTGGCCCTTCAACACCTGCCAGAGGACCCCCAGTGCCCCCAAGGCCACGATGGCGGACATTATCAGGATAAAGAGCCCCGGCTGGGGGCCTGCACGCTCCCAGCCGGGACCCAACCGAATACTCTCCAGGAAGAGGGGGATCGTCAATGCCAGGAACGCAATCCCTACCCCAACCTCTACCTTTTTGATCGTCAGCCAACTAAAGATCTGCAAAAGATCCCTATAGCTGAGTATCACGCGGGATGGGTTTATGGCGGACTCGTGAAGTCATCCCGCAGTTCCCACCCCAGTACATCCCGCATGACTCTGAGGTGCCCCCGCTGGTAGTCCCGCAGGAACTCCTTGTATTCCGCGGGTCCCTTGAACGTGGGGACCATGGCCTTATTCGCCATAAAGTCTTGCCACCGCTGCGAGTCGAAGACCTGGCGGAAGACGTCTTCATACCACTCCAGGGCCTCTTCCGACAGACCCGGCGGGCCGAGGAGGCCCCGGTGCTGGTGAAGCCCCGACTCTAGGGACAGCAGGTCGGCAAACTCGCCGCTGAGGCCCACTTCGTAGTGGGTGGGCACATCCGGGAAGACCTCCAGCCGCTCCGAAGCGAAGGCCACCAACGGGACCATCCGGTCGGGGTAGTGGGGCAGGCCCTCGCTGGGCTGGTTCACACTGGCGTCAATATCCTGGGCCGCCACATTCTTGGCCACCGTCCCACCTCCCGGGAAGGGCACATAGTCCATGGGCTGGCACCCGGCCGCCTGCTCTAGTATAGCGAACTGGATGGTGTCCTCCTGCCTGGGGCCGGTACCTCCGACAGTGAGCGACCGCTGCTGGCACGCCGCTTGGAACTCGTCCCAGTTGGCAAAGGTGTTCGGATTGCTCCAGAGGAGGAAGGGGTCGATGGCCATCAGGACGAGGGGCGTCAGGTCCTCTGAGGGGAACCTCACCGGGATGACCTGGACCATCGGGGTGGTGATGACGCTGTTGAGGGTCGGAGTCAGGAAGTGGGGGTCGCCTCGTTGCTCCCATAGGAAGGAGAGAGCGATGGCGCCGGCCCCGCCCGCCTTGTTGAGCGGGACGAAGGGCTGGGGCGACAAGCCCAGCTCTTCAATAACGGCGGTCCACGTTCGGGCGTACACGTCTGACCCCCCGCCGGGGTCGGTGGTGATGACGAAGGCGACGGGTTTTGAGGGTTCGAACGGCCCGGCCCTGGGGGTGCGCTGCGCCGCACAAGCCCCGGCAACAAGGAGGAGTGCCAGGGCCAGCACTACCAGTGTCAGCAGTCCCTTCATGATGAGCCTCCTTTTCGTAGAGGTCCCCATCTGTGCTTGAGCAGCCGACCTCTGGGAGGCGCTACCGTGCTACTCCGCTAGCCTGAAGGGAAAGGCACCGGGGACCTGCCACCGCTGCCATATCTCCCTCGCATAGCCGCGATTATCCATATCAAGTCGACCGAACCCACCGCGGATCCCAGCGTATCGCCTTCATACTATACACCACCACGCCTTCTTGTCAAGCCCTCGTGTATCTGTGTGCGTATACGAATATCGGCATTCATTACCATCTCTAGTCCTGGAATCGTTACCAGTCGGTTGCTCCTCAAGGCATCTTCCTGGTTCAGGCACCTACCTCTCCCCTCAGGTCCACCTCCACTCCCGCCTACTCGGCAAGGGGTGCAACAGGGCCTGCTCTTTCGTGTGGAGGAGTCAAGGTGGGGTTACGTCAGTCCCAGGTCGCGGGCTGCCTGGCGGAAGCCCTCAAGAGCCCCTTCGATGACCCAGTCCTCCACGCAGTAGGCGATGCGGAAGTGGCCCGGGGCGCCGAAGCCGCTGCCCGGCACCACCAGCACCCGGTAGCGCTGCATCGCCTCCACAAAACCCACGTCGTCCTCCAGAGGCGAGCGAGGGAACATATAGAAGGCCCCCTGGGGCCTCACCATCTGGTAGCCCAGCTCCGTCAGGTGCTGGTAGAGCAGGTCTCGCTTGCGCTGGTAGTCCTCGATGTCTACCGTGACCCCCTGGAGGGTTCGCACCACCCACTGCATCAGGGCCGGGGCGTTAACGAACCCCAGCGTCCGGTTGCAGAAGGTCAGGCCGTCCACCAGCTCCTCCTTGCCCCGGTACTGGGGATTGATGGCGATGTAGCCGATGCGCTCCCCGGGCAGGGCCAGGTCCTTGGAGTGCGAGGTGACGGCAAGGGAGGCGTGGTGCAGCCGGTAGATATGGGGATAGCTGAGGCCGTCGTAGAGGATCCGACGGTAGGGCTCGTCGCTGACCAGGAAGATCTCGCTGCCCAGCTCCTGCTCCTTCCGCTGGAGCAGCTCGCCCAGGGCCTCTAAAACCCGGCTGCCATAGACCACCCCCGTGGGATTGTTGGGCGAGTTCACCAGCACCGCGCGTGTGCGTGGGGTAATAGCCCTCTCCAGGGCCGCCAGATCCGGCTCGAACCCCTCGTCCGTGGGCACGGTCCGGGGCACGCCACCGTGATTGTCGATGTAGGAGATATACTCGGGAAAGTAGGGGGCCAGGATCATGACCTCGTCGCCCGGGTTGAGAAGGGTCTTGAGCACCACGTTGAGGCCACCGCCGGCGCCGCAGGTCATCACCACCTCCTGGCTGGTGAAAGGAAGGCCTGTCTCCCTGCGGAGCTGGTGTGCCACCTCCTCCCGGGTCTCGGGGTAGCCGGCGTTGGGCATGTAGCGGTGCATCCCGGGGATGGGGTTGTCCACAAGCCTCTCCAGCTCCCGCCGGAACTCCTGCGGGGGCTCCACCACGGGGTTGCCCAGGCTGAGGTCGAAGACCCGTCGCTCCCCTAGCTCCCGTTTCAGGGCGATGCCCGCCTCAAACATGCGGCGGATCCAGGAGCCCTCCTCCATCTGCTGGTGTATCTTGGCGGCGATGGCCATACCACCCCCTTGGGTGAAGCCTCTGCTGGATGGTACTACAAGAGGCCCGCGGAGGGAAAGGGCAGCGAGCTGAGGAGGATGAGGTTGGAGCGGAAGAGGGGATTCGAACCCCCGACCCTCTCCTTGGCAAGGAGATGCTC
>JBHIBI010000093.1:0-5227 GCA_046758985.1 Dehalococcoidia bacterium | reverse complement strand
TCCACCGGCGCAGCTCCCGGCAGACCCGAGAGCCACTCAGAATCGCCTAGCCTCGCGTCACCTCTGGAGGGTCGCTGTTCTAGCGGCCCGCTGCGCAGGCGCAGGCCCCGCCGCTACACGCAGAGCACCCCCTACCCGTCCCGGGCACCGGCGCACTCTCCCCCATCTCGCTGCGGGAAACTGCGGCGAAAAGGGAAAGGACGCGCTGTGCCGGCTCCCCACACTGAGGACAGGAGGCCTGGCCGTTGGCACTCATAGGGCGGAGCAGCTCGAACCTCCACTGGCAGGCCCGGCAGAGATATTCGTAGATAGGCATACCGCTCCTCCACCACTATCTGAAGAACATGTTAGCCCCCGCCCGAGCCGTGCGTCAAGCACGGCTGTACCCTGCTCAGCCCCGACCTCTGGGAGGCGGGCTGACAATTTTTCCCCTCAAACGTTACACCCCTTGGTAGGGGGAAGACCCCTGGGTCAGGTGCTATAGTGAAATCGAGGACTCTGGAGTGTAGGAAATCGTTTCGGTGCAGCAGCGAGAGTTTGCCCAGGAGACGCAGGGCGCAGCAGCTCTGGCAAACCTCTACGAAGAGTACTACGACAAGCTCGCCCGCTACATCGCCGCCAAGACCGGCAACCGGGATGAGGCAGAGGACCTTGCGGGCGAGGTGTTCTTGAGAGCCCTGAAGTCCATCGACTCCTTCCAATGGAAAGGGGTGCCGCTTCACGCCTGGCTCTTCAAGATCGCCCACAATCTGGTGGTGGACTACTGGCGGAAGCGAGGCCGACATCGAGAGGTGGAACTGGAAGAGGCAGCCCCCTTGCCCAGCTCCGAGAACCCAGCAGAGGAGGCGATTCGGAACCTGGAGCTGGCGGAGATACGCCGGGCTATGCAGCACCTCACCCAGGCACAGCAGGAGGTGATCCAGCTTCGCTTTCTGGCGGGGCTGCCCTCCGCTGAGGTAGCCGCCATTATGGGCAAAAAGGATGGCGCGGTCCGGGAGCTCCAGCATGCAGCGCTGAAGGCCCTGCGACAGATGCTGGCCTCCAGCCCCAGCCAGACACCCCAGGAAAACGGTTAGACCATGGAAAGAGCCTTTGAACATATCCTGGATGAATGCCTTGACCGGGTTCTGAACCGGGGTGAGGTGGTGGAGGATTGCCTGGCCCACTACCCCGAGCAGGCCCAGGAGCTGGAGCCCCTGCTACGTCTGGCCCTGGAGAACCAAAAGGCCTACGCCTTTGTGCCCCACCCGGAGAAGAAGGCCGCGGCCAGGGAACGGCTCCTGGCTGCCATAGCTGCCCGGGAGGAAAGGAGCAGTAAGCAGCCTTGGGCTATCAGGGGCCTTTTCGGCGTGCTGCGCCTCTACCCTCGCTGGGCCATGGCCGCCGCCAGCCTGATCCTGGCCCTGAGCCTAGGAGCGGGCACCGTGGCCGCCTCGGGAGGGAGCATGCCCGACCAGCCCCTCTACCCCGTCAAGCGGGTGGTGGAGCGGGTGCAGATTGCCCTGACCCTTGACCAGGAAGCCAAGGCGCAGCGCTATGCCCACCTGGCCGAGCAGCGGCTCCAAGAGATCACCCACCTGGTCAAGAAGGGAGAGCTCCAAAGGGCCCAAGCCCTGACCCGCGACTTCCAGCAGCACCTGGAGCGCATCCAGGAGATATCCCAGGGCCGCGGTAGGCCTGTCATCGTCCCACCCTCCCTGGACGACCTGGTGCCTCCACCGGAAGGGGAGGATGGTGAGGTCTTCCCTCCTCCTACCATCTCCGAAACGCCGCCTCCAGACCAGGAAGAGCGGGAGCCTGAAGAGGAGCTCCCGAGAGGAGAGGGCGGCGGCCCAAGGGAGGAGGAAGGGCCCTCCGTCGTAACATCAGAGGAGCGAAGGGCACAGGAGTTTCGCCAGCAGCTAGAGGAGCGGCGCCATAAGGAGGCCCGGTTCCGTCAGGAGTTGCGAGACATCCTGGGGAAGGACCTAGAGAAGCAAAAAGAGGAGCTGAAAAAGCTGCTGGAGGAGGCCCCGGAGGACCTCAGACCCTTTGTCTTGGAGCTGATCATCCGGGTAGAACAGCAATACCAGGAGGCCCTGCACGCCGTTGAGCAGAAGGAGGATGTAAAGGGGGTGGTCCACCGGATCAGAGTGGGCAGGCTCGATAGCACCGTCGCTCTCACCATCGCCTGGCGGGACGGCTCCGTCCTCGGCCCGCTCATCCTCACTCGTGAGACCGAACTAGAGATCAACGGTAAAGAAGCTACCCTGGCTGATCTGACACACCTGCCCCCCAGGACAGTGGTGAAGGTGGAGTTCAATCCGGTGACCCTTGAGGTCCTGGAGATAGAGGCAGAGGCCCTGGAGCCCGAGGGGGAGCAGAAGGACGAAGATCACCATGGGGAGGACAGCTCCGGGAAGGATGGGGATGGACATGATGACTCCCGAGAGCACGAGGAAGAGCAAGAGGATAGCCTAGGGAGCAGCGGCAACGAACGCGACAGCTCCCACGACGACACGGATGACAATGACGAGAAAGAGCAGAGCTCCGGAGAGAACCAGGATGACCTCAAAAAGTCGCTACGGTAACCCCACCTCAAGAAGCTAGCTCCCACTCCCTCCCCGGCATCCCAGTATCCAGCCCCACCCCCCTTGTGCCTAGCCCGAAAGAGGTCTCTCCCACCCGCTCAATCACCCCATCATCACTCGTCCAGAGGATACCCTCACCACCCAGAGACGCATACCGTAAAGAGAATGGGCATGCACCCAGACCCACCACCGATCAAAAGAGGGGCCGAGCATGGTGTCCGCACGGGCCAACGCGTCTTTCAGGGAAGCGAGGTGGCCCTGACCTTCTCAAGAAGCGAGAGAGCACCTGTGGGCACCATCCTGACATACCCTGCCCAACGGACGTTATGACCTGTGAAACCGAGAGACTCGCAGCCCGCCAAGGGCCGATGAGCACAGGAGGAAGATCGATGAGAGGTTCCTGGAGAACGGTACGAACCCTGCTTCTGGCAGCTATGGCCGCCCTGCTGGTGCTGGGCACCACAGCTACGGTCCTTGCTGCGACCCACCCCCAGGAAGAGGGACACAAGGTAGGCCTCTTTGGCTACGTGGAGGCCGTAGGGGACTCCTCTATCACCGTGGTCACCGACGAGGGTCCTGTGGAGGTCCAAGTGACCGAGGAGACGGAGATCCGCCAGCATGGTGACGGCGGGGCCACAGTCGCCCTGATGGATATTGCCGTGGGGAGCCGCGTCGCCGTCCTGGCCCGCGTGGAGGGCGAGGTGACCACGGCACTCAAAATCAGCCTCATCCCCGGCGAGCCTCAGCGACGGCACCTCACGGTGACGGTGCTGGAGGTCTCCGGCAACGTGGTGGTGGCCGAGGATAGCGAAGGTAACAGGTACGTCATCGAGCTAGACTTCCCCATTGAAACCGATCTGGAGGGGCAAGTGGTCACCTTCGTAGCCTTCCGGGGACTCCTCTCCAACCGGTTCAAGGCCAAGGCCGTCGAAAAGCTGGAACAGGTCATTGAGCGGCTGCACCAGGCTATCCGGGAGTCCAGCGACTCAAGAGAGCCGGATAAGCCCCTACGCCTGCAGCACCTCCGTGAGCGGCTGCACGCCGCCATGCGGCACCAGCTCGAGGCCTTGTACCGGGTCATCGAGGATGCCCCCGAGGCCGCCAGGCCCCACCTGGAGGCAGCCCTGGAACACATCCAGACGGGCTACGAGGCAGCCCTGGCGGCCCTGGACATCAGCCGGGAGGATATCCGGGAAACCCTCAGAAGGAGAGAGGTCCACGGCCTCGTCAGCTCCGTGGATACTGAGGAGAGTTCCCTCACCGTCGCCATCCGCCGGGGCGAGCACCATGTTACCCGCACCTTCAGCGTCACCAATGAGACAACCATTGTGCTGAACGGTGAGCCAGTTCACCTGGGCGACCTCCATCGCGGCGACCGGGTTGCGGTGGTCTTTATCGTCAGAAGCGGGGAGGCCCTGCGTATCCAGGCCACCAGCGAAAGTGGGGCAGTAGGCATCATCCAAGCGGTGGATACCACTGAGAGCACCCTGACTATCCACCTGCGAAGCGGGGGCTCCCTCGAGCTCACCGTCACCGAGGAGACTCGAATCGAGCTCAACGGCGAGCCCGCTACCCTGTCCGACCTTCACCGGGGCATGGCAGTAAAGGTGAGCTACAATACCCGCACCCATGAGGCCTTGGTGGTGGCAGCCCGCGCCGAGGGCGAAGTGAGGGCCATCATCAAGAGCTTCAACGCCGACACCGGCGAGCTGGTCCTGGTCACGGCGGGTGGCAATGTTCTTCACCTTCAGATCACCCAGAGCAGCCAGGTTCGGGTGCCGCTGCTGACGGGCACCCGGGTGCTGGTGGAGTTCGACGTCGCCACACAACAGGTGCTGAGGATTCGCCCCAACGACATGCCAGAAATCCAAGAAGGGGGGCGTTTCATTAAGGAGGCCAAGGGGGTCATCGAGGAGATCAGCGGAGACCAGGTTACCCTCACCCTGGAGGATGGCTCCTTCCTGACCCTCACCGTCACCGACGAGACTGACATCAGCCGCCACACGGGCCGCAGAACCGACCAGCTCACCCTGAATGACCTTCAGGTCGGATATGTGATACAGGTGAAGTACAACATGGAGACCCTGGTGATCCTGCGGATCAGGTTGAAGGGGCATACAGCGGCGCTGGGGATCGAACAGCTCGATGGGGGCGATGAGGTCGAGGCTGAGGGCGTTATCCATCTCGTGAACCCCGTGGACAGGACAGTGACCGTGACACTGGATGGCGACATCACCGTGATTCTCATCGTCACTGACAACACCATCCTACGCCTGCGGCGCAACGCCCTAGCCCTGGAGGAGCTGCTGGAGGGCGCCCTGGTGGAGGTGAAGTACAACCCCACCTCCCTGGTAGCCGACAAGATCGTAGTGGAGGATGAGCTTGAGTTCGAAAGTGAGGGCGTGATTCAGTCTATCTCGGGCGATGTCGTGACCGTTGCCCTGCAGAATGGCCGGACGGTTGACCTCACCATCACCTATGAGACCAGAATCCGCCACACAGGAGTCGCGGAGGCCCTCACCCTGGATAATCTGGTTATCTTAGCCCAAGATGGACGGCTCACAGTAGAGGTAAAGTTCAACCCCCTGACCCTGGAGGTAATGAGGATCGTGGTAGAGGACGAGGGTGAGGAGGAGGACGGGGTCGTGGTCCTGGAA
>JBHIBI010000092.1:0-5266 GCA_046758985.1 Dehalococcoidia bacterium | reverse complement strand
CGGTAGGCACGGGAGAGGAGGCAAGCGATGCAGGAGTTAACCTATACTGAGGCGGTGGTCGAGGCCATTGCCGAGGAGATGCGGCGTGACCCGCTCGTCTTCATCATCGGGCAGACCCTAACCCCCTTCGATGACGTGTACTACCCGGGTATCAGCAAGCTGGCGCGGGAGTTTGGACGGGAGCGGGTGCACGTTACGGGCATCGTCGAGCGTTTCGAGGCTGGTGCCGGGGTAGGCGCGGCCCTGGCCGGTTATCGCCCTATCGTGGATCTGGCCACCTCTTCCTTCGCCAGCCTGGCCTACGACGAGGTCTTCGCCAAGGCCGGCCTCTGGCGGTACGAGCACGGGGGCAATGGCGACATGCGGCTGCCCGTGGTGTTTCGCATGTCCTTCAGCAGCTACGGCTCTGGTGGGGCGGAGCATGTGCGGGCCCGCACGGCAGACTACATGCACGGCGTGGGGCTGATGGTGGTGGTACCCAGCAACCCCTACGATGCCAAGGGGCTGATGAAGACGGCCATTCGCGATGATAACCCCGTGGTGTTCATGGACCACTCGAATCTCTTTCAAGAGATGGCGGCCATCCCCGATGAGGAGTACCTGGTGCCCTTTGGTGAGGCCGTCGTGCTCAGGGAAGGGGATGCCTGCACCATCGTTGCCACAGGCTATCAGGTGAAGCTCTCCCTCCAGGCCGCCGAGCAGTTGCAGCGGGAAGGCACTCCCGTCGAAGTCATCGACCTGCGCACTCTCATCCCCCTGGACCTGGACACAGTTCTGGTATCGGTGCGGAAGACGGGCCGCCTGGTGGTGGTGGACGAGGACGTCATCCGGTGCGGTGTGGGAGCGGAGATCGGCTTCCAGGTGCAGGAGGCCCTCTTCGGGGCGCTGAAGGCGCCCATCCAGCGGGTGGGCAATCCCAACCTCCCCACCCCTGCCAGTCCCAAGCTCATTAGGGCGGTTATGCCTTCGCCGGAGAAGATCGTCGCGGCGGTGAGAAAGACCCTAGCGTCAGTGCGGGCCTGAAGAGTAGGGGTGGTTGAGGGGACACCGTGAGCAGGACCAAGGCCCTCTTCTTCGATCTGTACAACACCCTGGCCCGCTTTTGGCCTCCCACCGAGGAGATCCAGGTCGCTGCCTGCCAGGCCCTTGGGCTGCAGGTGACTCCCAAGGGTATCATTCGGGGCTACGCCCTGGCCGACGCGTATTTCAGCCAGGAGAACGCCACCCGCCCCCTGGCGGAGCGCACTGCTCAGGAGCGGGGCCGCTTCTTCGCTGAGTATGAGCGGCTCATCCTCCAGGGGACTGGTGTGGAGGTGTCCACCGAGCTGGCGTCCCAGGTATGGCAGCAGGTGAGCCAGGTGCCCAAGGAGCTGGCCCTGTTCGAGGATGTACTGCCCGCCCTCCGGCGGCTCAAGGAACGGGGTCTGACCCTGGGCCTGCTCTCCAACGTGCGGTGGGAGCTGGGGGAGCTGGGCCACCGGCTGGGCCTGGACGCCTACCTGGACTTTACGGTCACCTCCCAGGAGGCCGGGGCGGAGAAGCCCCATCCGCCCATCTTTCTGCTGGCCCTAGAGCGGGCGGGGGTAGGCGCTGGGGAGGCGATGCATGTGGGCGACCAGTACCAGTCTGATGTGCTGGGGGCCAGGGCTGTGGGCATCATCCCCGTGCTGGTCGATCGGGCCAACCTCCACCCTCACCGGAACGACTGCATCAAGATCCGCAGCCTGGCGGAGCTGGAGGCGCACCTCTAGGGCTGGGCTAACTCCTTCAGCCGCTCCGTGGCGCTCTTCAACCGATCCAGAAGCGCCACCAGGCCGGGCATCCAGCCCCGCCCCATACGGCGCAGGTCCAGCCGTACCTGCTGGTTCCCCACCCTGGCCAAGGGGCCCAGGGCCTTCTCCAGGGCCAGCCGGGCGCTGCCCACGCTTTCCGTCAAGCCCAGGACCAGCCAGGCGCTGTCCCTGACCAGGGACTCGACCCCGGCGGTGGCGGCCAGGGCCTTCAGCTCGACGACGTACAGCAGGTTGCTCACCGGCTCCGGCAGGGGCCCGAAGCGGTCCCGCAGCTCCTCCTCCAATGCCCTGGCCTCCTCTCGCTGGTGGACCCTGGTGAGCCGCTGGTAGATGGCCAGGCGGGTAGGCAAGTGGGGAATGTAGTCCTCGGGGATGTAGGCCGCCAGGGGTAGGTCCACTCGCACCGAGGCTGCGGCCACGTCCTGGGGTCCTCGAAGGGCCAGCCCCCTGGGCTCCACGGGCCTGCCCTCCTCGGCCTGCTGCTGGGCCCGCAGCTCCTCCACGGCCTGGGAGAGCAACTGGGTGTACAGCTCGAAGCCCACGGCGTGGATGTGCCCGCTCTGCTCGCGGCCCAGGATATTGCCCCCACCGCGGATCTCCAGGTCCCGCATGGCGATGCGGAAGCCTGAGCCCAGCTCCGAGGCCTCCAGGATAGCCCTGAGCCGCTTCTCTGCTGCCTCGGTGACCCTGCGGCCACGGGGTACCAGCAGGTAAGCGTAGGCGCGGTGAGCCCCCCGGCCCACCCGGCCCCGGAGCTGGTAGAGCTGGGAGAGGCCGAAGCGGTCGGCCCGGTCAACGATGAGGGTGTTGGCGTTGGGGATGTCCAGCCCCGATTCGATGATGGTGGTGCAGACCAGCACATCTACCTGGCCAGAGGTGAAGGCCAGCATGGTATTCTCCAGCTCCTCCTCCGGCATCTGGCCGTGGGCCACGGCTACCCGGGCCTGAGGGACCAGGTATTGTACCCGGGCAGCAGCCTCCCGAATGGTGTGCACGCGGTTGTGCACTAGGAAGACCTGGCCGCCCCGATCCAGCTCCCGCAGGATGGCCTCCTTCACCACCTCGTCGCTGTACTCGGAGACGTGGGTCTTCACCGGGAGCCGCTCCTCGGGGGGCGTCTCCATGGTGCTCATGTCGCGGATGCCCGACAGGGCCATATAGAGGGTGCGGGGGATGGGGGTGGCGCTCAGGGTGAGGACGTCCACCTCCCGCCGCATCTGCTTCAGCCGCTCCTTGTGGGCTACGCCGAAACGCTGCTCCTCGTCTACCAGCACCAGCCCCAGGTTTTTGAACCGGACATCACGCTGGAGGAGCCGGTGGGTGCCGATGACGATGTCCACGCTGCCCTCTGTCAGGCCCCGCACCACCTCGTTCTGCTCCCGAGGGCTGCGGAAGCGGCTGAGGACCTCCACCCGCACAGGGAAGGGGCTGAGGCGCTCGGAGAAGGTGGCGTAGTGCTGCTGGGCCAGGACGGTGGTGGGCACCAGGAGAGCCGCTTGGAAGCCGTCCAGCACCGCTTTGAAGGCGGCGCGGAGGGCCACCTCTGTCTTCCCGTAGCCCACGTCGCCGCACACCAGCCGGTCCATGGGACGCGGCTGCTCCAGGTCTGCCTTGACCTCGGCGATGGTGCGGGCCTGGTCGGCCGTCTCCTCGAAGGAGAAGGCGTCCTCCAGCTCCTCCTGCCAGGGGGAGTCGGGCGAGAGGGCGTGGCCCTGGGCTACCCCCCGGGCGGCGTAGAGGTCCAGCAACTCCTGGGCCATCTCCCGGGTAGAGCGTTGGACCCGCTCCTTGGCCCTGGCCCACTCCTGGGTACCCAGGCGGGTCAGGGAGGGAGGCTGGTCGCCGGGGGCCAGGTAGGGAGAGACCCGGTCCAGGTGCTCAGTGGGCACGTACAGCCTATCTCCCTCGGCGTACTCCAGCACCAGGTACTCGTGCTCCCCTTCCTGGGAGCGCATCCGTCGGGTCCCGGCGAACCGGGCGATACCGTGGTCCACGTGCACCACGTAGCTACCCGGGATGAGCTCTGAGAGGAAGACCCCCCGCGGGACCGGGGTTCTGGGCCTGGGACGCTCCACCCGGGTGGTGCCAAACAGCTCGGTATCGGTCAGCAGGGTCAGCCACCCATCCTCCAGAGGGAGCGTCCACCCCTCCCGGAGGGAACGGTGCAGGAAGAGGAGCCCCGGCCCACTGGGGGGTGTATCCAAGCCCTGGAGGACGGAAACGCCGACCCCCTCTTGGCCCAGGAGCTCCGCCAGGCGCTGGCTGTGGCGGCTCAGCACCACCAGCCGGTGTCCCTCCCGGAGCATCTGCGCCGCCTCTGTGGTAAAGTAGTCCACCCGGCCATTGTAGGAGGGGGCCGGCAGAAAGCCCATGCCCCCCACTCCGTCACTCGTCCAGGAGTCCAGCTCCAGGCGGCGTCGGCCCTTGAACCGTTCCTGGAATACCTCCCAGCCCATCAGGGGCCCGGGGAAATTGCCGGGGAGCTCTCCCCGCTCTATCCGAGCCTCTCGCAGGTCGCGGGCCTGCTCCTCCAGCCGCCGGGCCTCCTCCGCCAGCAGGGAGGGCCGGTCCAGTGCCAGGGTCCCCTCGCTGGGGAGGTAGTCCACCAGCGAGGCGTGGTTGAAGAAGCCGCGATAGAAGGGGAGGTCCTCAATCTGGTGGCCGGCCAGGAGCATCGCCAGCTCCTCCTCCATCCGCTCCCGCGTAGCCTGAGGGCAGGCAGAAAAGTTCAGCCTTCCGATAAGGTCGGTGAGGGTGTTCTGCTCCGTCAGGGCAGGCAGCACTTCCTGGGATGGGATGAGCGTCACCGCCTGGGCCGCCGCTACCGAGCGCTGGCTGGCGGGCTCAAAGAGGCGGAGACTCTCTACCCGGTCACCTAGGAGCTCGATGCGGGTGGGCAGGGAGGCGTTGGGGGGGAAGATGTCCACGATGCCCCCACGGCGGCTGACCGTTCCCGGGATCTCCACCGCCTCCTCCACCCGGTAGCCCAGCCGCACTAGGTGCTGCATCAGCAGCTCCAGGCCCACCTGTTGCCCCAAGCAGAGGGTCTGACAGGCCTCTCGAAAGGAGGTGGGGTTGGGCACCTGGTGCAGGGCCCCCGCCAGGGAGGCCACTACCACAGGCTCCACGGAGTCAGCCAGCTCCTCGCCGATACCGGCTAGGGCTGCCAGCACCTCCAGACGCTGGCGGTTGGTGGTGGCGTCGGCCACCAGCCGCTCGAAGGGCAGCACCTCGGGCTCAGGGAGCAGGAGGACGGGGACGTCATCGCCCAGGTAGATCTGGAGCTGACTGTGGAGGCGGCGGGCATCCTCGGGGTGCGCTGTAATGACCAGCAAGGGGCGGCGCAGGTGGTGGCGGAGGGCAGCCAGCAGGAAGGGCTTGGTCCCGTTGAGCAGCGTAAGCTCCCCCCTAGGCCTTCCCTCCTCCAGGGCCTGTACCAGCCCCTGGTAGCCGGGATGCCCTGCCAGCGCATC
>JBHIBI010000091.1:0-5268 GCA_046758985.1 Dehalococcoidia bacterium | reverse complement strand
ACCGGGAGTGGGGGAGTGGAAAGGATGTGGGTGTTGCCACCGGCGGCGAGTTTCCCTGCCCTGCGGCGGGCCCTTCATGATCACTGGAGATTCCAGTTAGTGGCACTTTGGGCAGGGAGTAGAGCCCAACTGTGAGCGTGTAGGGATGCCCAGACGCAAACCTCACCCTTTAGCACAACCGTTCTGCTCAACTATCCGTATCTTGGAGCACGTCGCCGATGGAGAGGAGTAGACGCGCATCCCCATGGAGATTGATTCGGGTATTCTTGTAACGTATTATGGTACAAATTATGGTACAAACAGCTATTCTGGCTGTCAGGAAACTTCAGGAGAAGTGTTGATGATCCAGGTCAAGGAGCTCAACCTCGTTTGCATGTCGGGCCAGGGTTCGGTGCAGGCCGGGGAAGTCCTCGCCAAGCTATATGCTCAGGAGGGGGCGTTCGTATCCGTCAACGTTTACCCCGGCACCCGAGCACGGAGCGCGCCTGTTATCAACTATATCAAGATCTCCGATTCTCCGGGACTGGCCAGTTGCGCCAACTACCGTCCCACGGAGGTTATCGTCTTCCAAGAGGAACTTTTGCTCACGGCCAAGGAGAACACGCACGAGCTTGTAGCCGATGCCATTGGGCGCATGAAGCGAGGGGTGCTGCTGCTGAACTCCCCAAAGGCTCCTGAGGAGATAGACTTGCCCTTTGACCTGGAGGGGGCGGTGGCCACGGTGGACGCTACCGGCATTGCCGAGCGGCTGCTGAAGCGGAACCCACCGCCCGTGGGCCTGACCCTCCTAGGAGCCTATGCCCGCATCATGGAAAGCCTCGACCTGGAAGCCCTCTTCGAGGTGATCAAGGAGACCTTCCCCGGGGCTGTCGGCGAGCTCAATGCCCAGGCCACCCTGGAGGCCTACCAGAATGTGCAGGCCATTGGCGGAGTCAAGTTCCAGGTAGAGCGGCAGTCGGCGAGATTAAAGCACCCTAAGCCGGAGGAGCTGCCTCAGTACTACCAGTTCGATCGCTACGACCCTTTGTCCGGTTTCAGCAAGGGGAGCCCCTTCGTCTGGCGAGACAAAGTCCCCGTATGCGAGGACTCTAGGTGCATTTGCCCAGGGGTCTGTATCAGTGAGGTGATGTGCCCGGACGGCACTGGGTTCATCATCCGCGAGGGCCTGTCCCATCAGGGTTACCGTATCGACACAGAGTTCTGCCGCGGCTGCGGCCTCTGCGTGGAGGTGTGCGTGGGCCGTGCCCTGACCATGGTGGACGAGGACCAAGTCCGCAAGGAGCACCCCAACTATGGGGACATCACCGTGGAGCCCCACCTGAAGGAAATCGCCTCCCACCAGCGTCTGAGTATGAACCCCTAGCATCCCTCACGTTAAGCAGGAGAACGGCCGATGACCGCTCCGACGCCCGTCCAACGCCAGGCTCTCACAGGCAACAAGGCAGCGGCTCACGCCCTGAGGCTGGCCCGCATCCAGGTGTTGTGCCACTTCCCTATCGGCCCTTCAGATGAGGTGGGGGAAGAGCTCTCCCGCATGATCCAACGGGGGGAGTTCAACGCCAAGCTCATTGAGCTGGAGCACGAGCGCAGTGTGATGAACGCCCAGATTACCGCCACGCAGTCAGGGGTGCGTTGCTCCTTCGCTACCAACTCAGAGGGACTTCTCATTGCCGCCCAGCAACTCGTCTTCGCCTCCTACGCCCGCATCCCCATTGTAGTGGTGGTAGCCCACCGTGCCCTGGAGCCCCCGGCGGTTGTTCGCACCGACGACCAGGATACCATCATGTACCGCGACATCCACTGGATGCACTACCACTGCGAGAACGCCCAGGATGTCCTGGACACCCTTATCCAGGCCTATCGGGTCAGCGAAGACCCGTCGGTCCTCTTGCCCGCCTTTGTCACCTACGATGGGTGGGAGGTCTCCCACAACAGCTACCCGGTGCAGCTTCCTGCTCAAGAGGCAGTGGATCGCTTCCTGCCCCCCTTCCACCTCCCCCCCGAGCTGGACTTCATCAAGAACATAGACTTCGCCGCCTACTACTCCGGCCCCAGGATGAGCGGCTATGGCTACATAGACGTGGACCGGGAATATATGGAGCGGCGGTACCAGCTTGACTATGCCCTCAACGTCACCGCCAAGGAGGTAATCAAGGACGCCCACCGGGACTACCAGCGCATGATGGGCCGGGGATACGGGGGCCTCATCGAGACCTACCGGCTGGAGGACGCCCAGGTGGCCATCATGGCCATGGGCTCACTGGCAGCCACTTCCCGCTTCGCCGTAGACTTGCTCAGGGAGCATGGGAAAGCCGTGGGGCTGGTGAAGCTACGTACCCTCCGCCCCTTCCCTGTGGAGGACCTGCTGGAGGTCCTCAAGGATGTGAAGGCAGCGGTGGTCCTAGACCGCAACACTGTAGGCGCCGCCTACCACGACCTGCGCAGTGCCCTGTTCGGCCAGCCGGAGCCGCCCATGGTGCTGGGCCGTATAGTGGGCCTCGGTGGGCGGGACGTTACCTACTACAACGTGATGTACACGGCTGAGGAAGCCCTGGCAGCGGTACGGAAGGGCCATCCGGATGAGCCGTTGGCTTGGCACTTTGAGGTCATCGAGGACGAGGAGATGCTGGCCCGGGTTCTCAGGCAGTAGCCGCAACCATCGGCCAGCCGTAAATTAGGCCGCCTGGAGGGAGGAAGTCATGCCGATCAAGATGGTGATGGAGACCCAGGAACAGCGGGTCTTTATGAACATCACGGCCAATCAGTGCCCCGGGTGTCCCGAGAACCTAGCGACGCGCCTGGTGATGCACTTCGTCTTTGATGTGCTTAAAGAGCAGAACCCCATTGTCTTTGGGCAGGGGTGCGGCATAGGGCGAGACTTCCTCCAGCGGAGCGGCCTGGGCACCCATGACAGTGGCATTGTTGGTATGCTCACCGCCATGGAGATACGGGGGATTGATCGCCCTATCGTGGTCATTGACGGCGACGGCCAGATTGATATCGGTTTGGAGGACCTTGCCACCAGCTTCCAGCAGGGCTACAAGTATGTCCACGTGGTGTGCGATAATCAGGCCCATGCTGCCAGTGGCAGCCATGCGACGGGGAGCACCCACCCCTTGGCGCGCACCGGTGTCCGGCCCTCGGGAAAGCTGTGCCACCCGAAGCACTTTGCCCTCATGCTGATGTTCAGCGGCGCCGATTATGTAGCCACGGCCTCCACCTCCCATCCCCAGGACCTGGAACGGAAGATCAAGAACGCCGTCACTCGTATGCCCGCCTTTATCCAGATCCTCACCCCGTGCAACCCCTCCTGGGGCTACGACGATAACAAAGGGGTTCATGTGTCCCGCCTGGCAGTGGAGTGCGGCATATGGCCCCTCTACGAGTGGAAGGATGGTGTCTTCCGGCGGCAGAATATCCCCCGCAAGGCTACCGTGCGGGACTACACAGCCTCCCAGCGGCGTTATGCCCACCTCACCGACGGCGACGTCCAGCTTCTGGAAGAGTATGCGCGGGACCTGAACAGCACGCTGGCAAAGCTGGAGCGGAGCTTTGCCGCTTAAAGCTGGCCCGCATGGAGGACGGTGATGGATCGCCCCTGGTTACGGTTCTATTCACCCGGGGTGCCACAAAGCTTGGCATATCCCCAGGTGCCCCTCTATCGCTTCCTGCAAAACTCCGCTGCCCGTTTCCCCGCCCGTGCCGCCATCCTTCACTACGATGGCGAAAGGGGGCGAGAGCTGTCGGCCAAGAGCTACCGTGCCCTCAGCGATGAGTCCGACCGCTTCGCCGCTGCCCTAATGGCCCTGGGGGTCGGCAAGGGCGACCGAGTGGCCTACTTCCTCCAGAACTCGCCGGCCCTGGTGGTGAGTTTCTACGGCATCCTCAAGGCCGGAGCGGTAGCCGTCCCCTGCAACCCCATGTATCGGGGCGAGGAGCTGACATACCAGCTCCAGGACTCTGGCTCCAGAGTTATCATCTGCGACCCCGACCTCTACCCCTTAGTGCGGGAAGTGCAAGGTAACACGGCCCTGGAGCACATCATCGTTACGGGCGAACTGCTGGCCCGGGAGGGCGTCCACTCGTTTGACACTCTCCTGCGCGCCCACCAGACCCTGCGCCAATACCCTGCCCTGAGTCCAGCCGAGGACCTGGCCCTTCTGCCCTACACCGGAGGCACCACGGGCGTTCCCAAGGGGAGCATGCTCACCCACTTTAACCTAGTGGCCAATGCCCTCCAGTTCGGGTGTTGGTTCCAGTACCGGGAAGGCGAAGAGGTTTTCATTGCCGCCCTGCCCCTCTTCCACATCGGGGGCATTGCCGGAGTCATGAGCGTTCCCATCGCCGTAGGGGCCACCGTGCTTCTCTTCCGCCGTTTTCACGCCGGTGGGGTGCTCCAGGCTGTCCAGGACTATCGGGCGTCGCGCTTCCTGGGCGTCCCCACCATGTATATCGCTGTCCTCAACCTAGAGGACGCCCGCTCCTTCGACCTCGGTTCCCTCCAACCCAGTCGGACCAGCGCCGCGTCCCTGCCTAGGGCGGTGAAGGAGGCCTTCGACACCCTGGTGGGCCATGAGGTCCTCATCGAGGGATACGGCCTGACGGAGACCTCCCCCTTGACCCATGCGAACCCCATCCACCGAGCCCGAGCCGGCTCTATTGGTATCCCTCTGCCTGACACCGATGCCCGTATCGTGGACCCTGAGGAGGGGACAAGGGTCCTGCCCGTGGGTAAGGTGGGGGAGATAGTGGTGCGGGGACCTCAGGTGATGAAGGGCTACTGGAACAAACCTGAGGAGACCGCCAGGGCCCTGCGCGACGGATGGCTCTATACCGGCGACCTGGCCCGTATGGATGAGGAGGGGTACTTCTGCATCGTGGATCGCAAGAAGGACGTGATCAACGCCGCGGGTTTCAAGGTCTGGCCGCGGGAGGTGGAGGAGGTTCTCTACCAGCATCCACTGATCCGAGTGGCTGCGGTCATCGGGGTGCCTGACACCTATCGTGGGGAAACGGTCAAGGCAGTGGTGGTGTTGAAAGAAAATCATGGGTTCCCTTCCCAGGGTGCAGCACAGCAGGACATCATAGCCTTTTGCCGCCGAGGACTGGCCGCCTATAAGGTGCCACGCATCGTGGAGTTCCGGGACGACCTTCCCATCAGCGCCGCAGGCAAGGTGCTACGCCGGGTGCTGCGGGATGCAGACGCCGGTGCGTCAGTCTAGCCCTGGCCCCGCCAACGAGGGCTGCGACCCCACCGTTGGGGGGGGT
>JBHIBI010000090.1:0-5324 GCA_046758985.1 Dehalococcoidia bacterium | reverse complement strand
CCCGTGGACCTCATCGTGGCCAACCTCCCCTACGTCCGCAGCGCCGAGCTCCCCCGCCTCCAGCCGGAGGTGCAGCACGAGCCGCCCAAGGCCCTGGACGGCGGCCCCGACGGCCTGCGGGTCATCCAGCGGCTACTGCTCCAGGTGCCCACTCATCTCAAGCCGGGAGGGGCCCTAGTGCTGGAGATGGACCCACGGCAGGCACCGCGCCTGGCCACCCTCGCCACCCGCCTCTTCCCCAGCGCGCGAGTCCACCTGGAGCGGGACCTGGCGGGCCACGACCGGGCCCTTGTCATCGAGACCTAGCAGGTCTTGAAAAAGGGCAGCTCAACCCTCCCGCCGAACTTCGCGCACCAGCGTGAGACTCAGCGTGGCCACGGCGGCCAGCAGGGCAGCACCAAGCCAGGCTAGCCGGTAGTTGCCATCGGTACTGTCCACGATGAATCCGAAGAGCGGCGGAATGGTCACCGGGCCCAAGCGACTGAAGGTGCCAATGAAGCCGATGGCAGTCCCCGTTAGGCCGGGGCCCGCCAGCTCGGCAACCATGGCGGTGTACACCCCATGCCACGAGATCACGGTCAACCCCAAAGCAACGATCAGCGCCCAGACTATCCAGGTTGGGGTACTCGAGGTGAGCGCAGCCATGGCCAGCAGGAAGAGGGTGGACAGGCCGTTCACTATGAGCAGCACCGGTATCCGACGCCCGCGGAAGGGGCCATCGCTCACCGCGCCCCAGACGATCCGGCCAATGAAGCTGGTCACCTGGACCACGGCAAGGGCAGCCCCGGCCAGCAGCACAGGGAAACGGATGACCTCCGTAAGAAAGATGATCAAGTAGGTGAGCAACACGAATTGCAGCCCCACCATAAGGATGAACATCACCGAGGCGCTCAGGAGGCCTCGATTCCTCACCACCGCACCCAGCCCTTGGGTAAAGGTCCCTCGGCCCGCAGAGAGACCCCGTGCCAAGGGATTATCACGGTACAGGAGGAAAATGGTCAGGGCCGCCACCAGGACCACCAGCGCCAGCACCACTATGGCCATCCTCCAGCCCAGGGCCACGGCGATGGCGGGCAGAACAGCGGCACTGACGGCCCCTATGGCGGGCACAGCGGCCTGCTTCAAGCTCATGCCGATGGCCCGGACCCGCAGGGGAAGCCAGTCCATGATCGCCTTGCTCCCCGCTGGGTGGCCCACCGTGGTCACCATCCCCAGGAGAACCCCCAGGGTGAAGAGTTGCCCTAGGGAGTGCCCCTGGGAGAAGAGGAGGAAGCCCCCGCTGAGTAGGAAGAGCCCCAGGGGGAGCACCCGGCGGATACCGTACCGGTCCAGGGCCCAACCCATCAGCAGAGAGGTGGAGGCCCCCGCACCAAAGATGGCCGAGGTGATCAGGCCCACCTGAGTCCGGGTAAGGGAGAACTCCTCCTGGATAAAGACATAGACCACGGGAATGCCCTGGGTGGTGGCAGCAGCAGCGCCCTGTCCCATAAAGGCCAGAAGCACCACGAGCCAAGGGTAGAACCTCAAGGCCGTCAGGGACTCCGGTGCCTGGCCCCATCTGGCCCTGCTCTGAGGAGTTCCCACGGTTTCCCCTACTGCGCCATCATCACCTTGATAACCCCATCCAGCCGCTGCTCATACATGTCGTAGGCTCGCTGTACCTCGTCGAAGGGAAGCCGGTGAGTGATCAGCGTGGCGGGCTGCATCCAGCCCCGGGACACCAACTGCACCATCTCGCTGATGCACCCCGTGGGGTCGCCGCTCTGGGCGCTGACGCTCCCCACCACACTCAACTGGCGCTCCATGATAAGCCCAATATCCAGGGTAGCCTGTGGCACCCTGCTAAAGCCGAAAAGTACCACGGTGCCGTGCCAGCGCGCCAGGCGGAGGGCCAGGTTGACGGCATCGGCAACCCCTGCTGCCTCTACCACGATGTCCGCCATGGCTCCTCCCATCATCTCGGCCACCACCTCGGTGCCCATCTCGCGCCGCAGGTTGATGGTGTGGGTAGCGCCCAGCTCCCGGGCACGGGCCAGCCGCTCGTCCAGCAGGTCGGCCACAATGACCTCCCGGGCCCCCAGCCGCGACAGGATCATGGTGAAGGAGAGCCCAATACCCCCCTGGCCCAGCACCACCACCCGTCGGCCCAACACGCTCCCCAGCCGCTTACAGGCGTACAGCACCGTGCCCGAGGGCTGGCACGTCAGCCAGTCGCCCAGGTCCCCTTCCGACGGCACCGGGATGATACGGCTGGGGGACTCTACCACGTACTCGCTCAGGCCGTTGTGCTCCCGGGGCAGAACAATCACCCGCTGCCCTGGCAGGAGTCCATCACTCCGGCTCTCCACAATAGTCCCGGCACACTCGTGGCAGGGGACCCCGGGGAGCAGGGGATAGCTCTCCTCGGGCAGCAGCTTCCCGTACACGTTGCGGATATCGCTGCCGCAGATGGAGTGGCGCTCCAGCCGGACCAGGCACTGCCCATCCTGGAGAGTAGGCATCTCCATCTCCACAAACTCGAAGTGCCGGAGGCCCGTCAGCCGTGCCGCTCGCATCCTCCCTCACGTTCCAGGAGCCAAGTCACCCCTCGGTATACTCCCCTGGCGTTCCCCTGGCAAGGGGTGCAGAGCGGATTCTGCTGGAAGAAACCCCCTACTCGCTGAGACGGAAGGGTGGGTAGCGGTCGGTCATCAGCAACGCATAGCCCGCCACCCGGTAGACCCACCGGTTCATGCCGAGCACCAGGTCAAAGATGTCCCGAGGGTATCTTCTGGTGAACAGCAGGGCCACCGCCGCAAACAGCACGAGGAGCGAGATGAGTCCGCCACCCTGGCGGTAGCCCGCGCCCCCCGTGAAGATGCCGACGACAAGGTAGTGAGGGATGGCCAGCAGCCACCACTTCACTAGCACCAGCCCCCGGCTGAGCCGCTCCGGGTACTTCACCTCCAGGTTCGCCGGATAGTCCCGCTCCTCCAGGCTGAAGGGCGGGTAGCGGTCGGTCCCCAGGGCCTGGTAGGTATAGAAGCCCACCCGCCAGCTCCAGCGCAGCACCCCCACGTTGAAATCGAAGATACCCTTGGGATACCTGCCCGTGAACAGGATGGCAAAAAAGGCGATGATGGTAAGGATTACCAAAGCGATCCACAGGAAAAACAGCACGATGTAGTGGGGGATAGCCAGCAGCCACTTCACCAGCGGCAGCCAGCGGTTCAGCTCCGCGTCCTTCTCCCCGGTAATGACCACCGGATACGCCGGTTGTTCGCTCTCCGTCCCCGGCTCCATAACACCTCCTCAGATGCCCATGATATGGTACCCCGCATCCACCGGCAACACCACTCCCGTCACCCCGCTGGCCAGGTTGCTGCACAGGTACAGCGCCGCCTTGGCCACCTCCTCATGAGTCACGTTGCGCTGCAACGGCGCCCTTTCGGCGTAGATGCGCTTCATGTCGTGATAGCCGCGAATGACCCGCGACGACAGGGTATCCAGGGGTCCCGCCGAGATGGCGTTCACCCGGATATTCCTGCTGCCCAGCTCCGCCGCCAGTTGCCGCACCTCATTCTCAAGCGCCGCCTTGGCCACCCCCATGACATTGTAGCCCGGAAAGACCCGCTCCGCGGCCTGGAAGGTCAGGGTCACAATACTCCCCCCCTCCCGCTCCATCAGCGGCGCTGCGTAGCGGGCGATGGGCAGCAGCGAGAAGGCGCTCACCTCCAGGGCCACCCGGAACCCCTCGCGGCCCGTCTGGGAAAACTCGCCTCCCAGGTCCTCCCGGTTGGCGTAGGCGATGCTGTGCACCACGATGGACAGGCGACCAAACAGCCGCCCCACCTCCTCAAACGTCGCCCCGATCTGCCCGTCGTCGCTCACATCGCACTCCAGCAGCGGCACGTCACCCAGGGCGCTGCCCTGAGGCTCTCGAAGGGTCGCCGCCAGCCCCGCCATCGAGTCCCGCAGCCGCTGGTTCTGGTAGGTCAGGGCCAGCCGCGCCCCCGCCTGGTGCAACACCCGCGCGATGGCCCAGGCAATGCTCCGCTGGTTCGCCACCCCAAAGATGAGGGCGCTCTTGCCGCTCAGGTCAACGCTGTACACCGGACCTCCCTAGTCAGAACTCCTCTCGCCCGATTGGGGAGTGTATTCCCGACGCGTCGGGATTGCCGGGGGTCTGGGGGCCTGCCCTGAGTCCCCCGACTAGTCGGGGGAAAGGGTCTATCGAAGGGGGTGAGAGTTTTGAGACAAATTCTATGGAAAGGCTACCTTTCTTGACAATCTATGTTCCCCACACTATACTTGCCCGTGTCGGTCGTGTAAAGGGGGAGAGAGGATGGCGCAACCATCTCTAGCTGGCGAACGCCACCGCATGTTCATCGATGTGCCCGAGGAGCTCCATCGCCGCATGAAGGCGGCAGCGGCCCTCGAAGGGCTTACCCTGCGCGAGTGGATCATCGGCCTGGCCTTGGACCGCTTGGATGAGGATGAAGACCTGCGCATCGCCTTGGAGCGGCTCCAGGACCGGGAAGACTCCATCCGCTGGGAGCACTACAAGCGAGAGCGACGCCAGCGTGCCCTACCGCGTTGACCTCCACCGTGAGGCCCGTAAAGAGCTGGACCAGCTCCCTTCCCAAGCATATCGCCTGCTTGCGGCGGCCATCGACCGCCTGGCAGAGGAGCCCAGGCCTCGGGGTTCCCTCAAATTGGTAGGCCACCAGGACCTCTGGCGCATCCGCGTCGGCCGCTACCGCATCATCTACCATACCGACGACGTCCATCAGCAACTCACCGTCCTCCGGGTTGCCCTGCGCACCGAGCATACCTATCGAGACCTCTAGCCAGTAGTGCCGAGGGTGGGAATCGAACCCACACGCCCCCTCCGGGGCTGCGGATTTTAAGTCCGCCGCGTCTACCCTTCCGCCACCTCGGCATGGCCCCAGCGTCATTATAGCATCTCCACCCTGCCACCACCCCCTTGCCCCTAACAGAACACCTGTTCTACTATCCGCCCGTACCCTACACACAGGAGGTTGCCATGGCACTCACCCTAGCCGAGGCTGCCAAGCTCTCCCAGGACATGCTCCTCACCGGCGTCATCGAGACCATCATCCAGGAGAGCCCCATCCTCCAGACCCTCCCCTTCATCGAGGTAGTGGGCAACGGCCTCACCTACAACCAGGAGAACACCCTGCCCTCCGCCGCCTTCTACGACGTGGGCGACGCCTGGGCCGAGTCCACCCCCACCTTCACCCAGGTCACCGCCACCCTCAAGATCCTCGGCGGCGACGCCGACGTGGACAACTTCCTCAAGGCCACCCGCTCCAACCTCCAGG
>JBHIBI010000089.1:0-5411 GCA_046758985.1 Dehalococcoidia bacterium | reverse complement strand
CGATACCGCCCACGCCCGTGGCGGCGCCCTGGAAGGGCTCCACCGCCGAGGGGTGGTTGTGGGACTCGATCTTCAACACCACCGCCAGCCCATCGCCGATGTCTACCACCCCGGCGTTCTCCGCACCTCTGGGCACCAGCACCCGGCTCCCCTGGGAGGGGAACTCTCTGAGTAGGGGCTTGGAGTGCTTGTAGCCACAGTGCTCGCTCCACAGAGCACCAAACATCCCCAGCTCCACGGGGTTGGGCTCCCGGCCCAGCCGCTCCACGATGAGCCGGTATTCCTGCTCAGTGAGGGCAATCTCCTCGAGATGTTGATTCGTTACCGACACGGCCCCTCCCTTAGCTGATGATCACCAGGACTACGCCGCCCACCACCAGCGCGGTGCCCATGACGATGCGCAGGGTCACCTGCTCCAGCCGCTGGAGAAAGATGTGCGTCAGCACCAGGGCTATCAGGGGGTTGACAGCGATGATGGGCGACACCCTGACTACCGGGGCGATGCTCAGAGCGCTGAACTGGGAGGAGACCCCCAGGGCGGCGGCGAGACCGGCCACCACGGCCCAAAAGAGGGCCCGCCGGGGTGCCCTGGTGACTTGGGGGACCTCCTGCTGGAACAGGACCAGGAGGATCAGGAAGCCAAAGGTGATGGAGAAGGCCACCACCACAATGGGGTGTGCGTAGTCCAGGACTACGTGCCGGGCGAGAAACTGGGTGCTGCCATAGGCCGAGGCAGCGGCGAAACCGAAACCGTAGCCCAGGAACCGCCACTGTTGTATGCGTGTCGCCAGCTTCACGTCCCTGGCCTCTCCGTCAGTATCAGAATCACCCCAGCAACGATGGCCATGGTGCCAAGCCCCAGAGAAACGGTCAATGTCTCGCCGCCCAGGGTGATGGAGAGCAGGGCGGCGATAAGGGGGGCTATAGCCACGACGGGAAGGGTACGGGTCACCCCCACAAACCGGATACCCAGGTTCCGGCTGAGCTGGCCCACGGGGTAGTTGAGGAGCCCTACTAGGGCAAACCACCCGAAGGCCACGGGGACCAGGGCCAGCACCGCCTCTCGATAGAGAAGGAAGGTGAGGGTGAGCATGACGGCCCCGCTAGCCAGGAGGGAGAGAATGGTGAGTGCGGGCGGCCGTAGGTGTTGCAGCGCCAGCCGGGATAGGACGGCCGCGGAGGCGAAGCCAAGGGCAGAGAGCAGGGCCAGGGCTGTAGCCATCAGTGCCTCGCTAATCTTTAGCCTGCTTACAGAAGAAGCCTCCCATCTCGGGAGGCTTCTACCGCCCTCCGGGCAGACCTTTCCCCGGGGGAATCGCAGCCACGGGGCTCAGTATATGCCTGCATGCCCGCACCGTCAAGCCTGCACACCTGTTCCTGCGTCGGGCCAGGCCCTGTGGACCTGGCCAGTGCAACCGGCATCAGCGCCTCGCCAGCGCCGAGGTGAGGGACTGGAACAGCAGCCGCCCGTCGGTACCCCCCAGGAGGGGCTCGACGCACCGCTCGGGATGGGGCATCATGCCTAGGACGTTCCCCTCCCGGTTGACAATGCCAGCGATGTTGGCCGTGGAGCCGTTGGGGTTTGCCTCCGGGGTAACCTGTCCCTGAGGAGTAGCGTAGCGGAATACCACCTGGCCCCGCTCCTCCAGCTCCGCCAGGGTAGCCTCGTCGGCGTAGTAGTTACCCTCGCCGTGGGAGATGGGGATGCGCAACACCTGGCCCGGCGTACAGGCCAGGGTAAAGGGTGTCTGGGCACTGTCTACCCTGAGGTGGACCCACCGGCAGCGGTACTGGAGGTGAGCATTGCGCAGCAGAGCGCCGGGAAGGAGCCCTGCCTCACACAGCACCTGGAAGCCGTTGCAGATGCCCAGCACCAGGCCGCCGCGGGCGGCGAACCGCTCCAGGGCTCGCATCACGGGGGAGAAGCGGGCGATGGCCCCGGGCCGTAGATAGTCACCATAGGAGAAGCCCCCGGGGAGGATGACACAGTCGAAGGTGGAGAGGTCGCTCTCCTGGTGCCAGATGTATGCGGCCTCCTGTCCCAGCACCTCTTGGAGGGCGTGGTGGCAATCGCCGTCGCTCCAGGTGCCTGGGAATACCACGATGCCGAACCGCACGCTACCCGTCTCCAGATGGGGAGCAATCATCTATCTACCTACCCATGGTGGCATTGGGTAGGCCTGTGACGGCCGGGCCCAAGTGGTGCGCCCACCAGCCCAAGGCCTCTGCGGGATGGTCATGGCTGGGCGTCATCGCCGACCTGAAGGAGGCTGCCCCAGCACTTTTCGGGAGCGGAGGAGCACTGCTGAGGGCCTCAGTCCCCTCGCTGCGACAGCAGTTCCGTCACCAGCTGGCTCACTGCTGCGCCGTCGGCCCGACCCCTCACCTGGGGCATCAGCCGCCCCATGACCCGGCCCTTGTCTGCGGGGCCCCAGGCATCAACCTCCCGGATCGCTTGGCGGGCCAGTTCCTCCAGCTCCTGATGGGTGAGTTGTGGGGGGAGGTACTCCTTGAGGATGGCCAGCTCGGCCTCCTCTTGGGCCACCAGGTCGGGGCGGTTCCCCCGTCGAAACTGCTCGATGCTCTCCTGTCGTTGCTGGGCCTGGCGGGCGACGACATCCAGAGCCTCCTGGTCGCTAAGGGCTCGCCCTCGGGCGATCTCCTCATTGTGAAGGCCGGCCCTCAGGAAGCGGAGGACGGAGGTCCTCAGGGTATCACGGCTGCGCATCGCTTCCTGGAGGTCTTGGATGAGCTGCTCGTTCAGGGCCATGAAGCGCTGGAGGGAGGGGGTTAGCTGTTGCGCCGGCTCTTGCGGCGCTTGGCAGCCGCTTTCTTCTTCCGTCGCAGGCTGGGAGGCTCGAAGTGCTGGCGGCGCCGGATCTCTGAGAGGATGCCATCCCCCTGGACCCGCTTGTTGAAGCGGCGGAGCATACTTTCAAAGGTCTCACCTTCCGCCAGGCGTACCTCGGACAACCGGACCTCCATCGTTTTCCGCTGTGGGTTCGATGCCAGGGGATATTATATGGAGCATCCTGGAAGCTGTCAAGCAATGGGGGCGGGGGGCTACCCCTGATCCCTGGGCCTCCCCAGCCAGAAGGTGGGGAGAAGCGCTGCCAGGCAGAGGGCGAGGCCAGCGAGGAACATGTGGCGGAAGATCCCCAGGATGGCCTGGTTGAGCTGGCTCTGGTACTGGAGCAGCCGCTGCTCCAGCTCTGCCGCCGTCTCTCCGGGGAGGGGAAGGGGCAAGGGGAGGCCTGCCACCGTGGAGCGGAAGCTGGAGATGCCCCAGGCTGTGATGGCTGCCAGCCCCACCATCATACCCAGCATCCGCGTCAGGACGAAGAGGGAGGCGGCGATGCCTCGTTCCTCCTCCCGGGCGCTGTCCAGCATGGCTGTGGCTAGAGGGGGGATGACCAGGCCGAAGCCCAGGCCAGTGAGGGCCAGGTGAAGGGTCAGCTCTGGCTCGGCGACGTCAATCTGCCAGCCCATCAGCAAGGAGAACCCGCCAGCGGCCGCCAGTAGCCCCAGGATCGCAGGGAGGCGGTAGCCCGCTCGCCGCGCCAGGAGGCCGCCCAGCAGGGCACCCGGGGGGATGAAGACCGTCAGCCGCAGGAGGCGCAGGCCACCCTCCAGGGGAGACTGCCCCATGATGGTATTGGCCATCAGGGGGACGTTGACCAGGGCGACGATGAGGGCGGCCCCCACCAGGAAGTGGGTGGAGCCTGCGGCCAGGAAGGGTCGCCACCGCAGCAGCGCCGCAGGCACCAGGGGGTCTCTAGCGCGCCGCTCCCACAGGATTAGGGCCCCCAGGGCGGCCAGGGTGGCCCCTCCCCAGGCCAGGGTCTCGGCATCTAGGACTAGGGTCTCCCCGTTGAGCCGCAGGGCCAGCAGTAGCCCGGCAATGGTGAGCCCCAGCACCAGGCCGCCGGCGTAGTCAACCCGGACTCCCGGCCTGGAGGCCCTGGGGGTCTGGAGGAAGACGGGGAGAGCGATGAGGAGCCCGAGGGGGATGTTTAGCCAGAAGATCCAGCGCCAGCTCAGGTGCTCCACGATGAGGCCGCCATAGAGGGGGCCCAGCACCGCCCCCGCCTCGGCCATGGCAGCGACGAGGCCCAGCACCAGGGCCCGTCGCTGCCACGGGACGGTGAAGGTTGCCAGGGAGAAGGCGATGGGCACTATAGCACCGCCACCCAGCGCCTGGACCACCCGTGCGGCCACCAAGGAGGGCAGGCTGGGCATCAGGGGGATGGCCACCGAAGCGGCGATGAAGACCAGCATCGCCAGCAGAAAGATGCGGGCATAGCCGTAGGCATCGGCCACCCGGCCTAGCAGGGGCAGGGCGACGGTGTACCCCAGCAGGTAGCCGGTGACGATCCAGGAGGCCTGATCCAGGTCCCTCACCTGGATCTGGAGGTCCAGCATCATGCTGGGCAGCGCGGTGACCACGATGGTCTGGTCCAGGGCGGTCAGGAAGACCCCCGCGCAGAGGAGGCCTATCAGGAGGGCGGTGTTCCGCGGGTGAGCAACGGTCTGGGACATGGTCTCCCTATCTAACCCTTGGATCTCGGAGTCCCACCGGGGTCGCTTAGAGGGGAGGCTGGATGCTCACCGGGCGGTTGAAGTCCGAGAGGTTGATGCGCCGCCGGATATCGGCGGGGTCCCCCTCAAACAAAGGGCCCTGCAGCTCCAAGCGCAGCAGCAGCCAGCGCTGCTGCTCCACCCAGAGCCTTACCGCCACGGTCTGGCCGGGGGCAACCTCCCCCAGCAGGGGGGCCAGGGCCTCCGAGGGGAGGGTCCCCCCAAGCTGATAGGTCAGTGTCCCCTCGATCTCTTCGTCCGATAGCCGCTGGGGCCCCTGGATCCGCTCCAGGACGGCCTGGATACCCCGGTTGGGGTCGAAGAACCCCAGGGGGCTCAGGCCCCGGGGTATCTCCCGCCAGGCGCCCGTCAGTGGGTCGGTGAGGTAGGTGGTGTCACCGATGCCCACCAGGTCCACCTTGACGAAGCTCCCCAGGAGCTCCCCGCTGAAGGTTGCTTGGAGCCGGTCCGGAGGGACGAAATCGCCCTCGGCCTCTTTCAGCACCAGACCACCCAGCACCGTGGTGCCGCCCTTGTTGTGGGTGAGGCGGAAGTGGAAGGAGGAGAGGGCTACCATGGCCTCGCCCGACTGAGCGAGGATGGTGTCAGCAGTCAGTGGCACCGGTGTCGGTGTGGGGGTAGGTGTGGGTGTGGGCGTGGGCGTGAGAGTGGGGGTGGCTTGGCAGGCCAACAGCAGCCCCCCTGCAGCTAGCAGCGGCAGGAGTAGTGTCAGGGCGGAGTTGTTCCGCATACCTTCCTCCAGCCCCGGGGAGATGACGGGGTGCGGGCGAGGCCCAAAGTTGGGTGTGTCCATAGTAGGAAGGTGTCCCTGG
>JBHIBI010000088.1:0-5426 GCA_046758985.1 Dehalococcoidia bacterium | reverse complement strand
AGTCGGCGGGGTCCACCACCACCAGCACAAAGGGGTGGTTCTTGGCCGCCGCCCGTAGCAGGGTGGGCCCGCCGATGTCGATCTGCTCCAGGGACTCGTCCAGGCTGACCCCGGGCCGGCTGGCCGTCTCCACGAAGGGGTAGAGGTTCACCACCACCAGGTCGATGGCCTTGATGCCCAGCCGGGCCAGCTCCTTGACGTGCTCCGGATTGTCCCGCCGCGCCAGGATGCCCCCGTGGATGTGGGGGTGCAGGCTCTTCACCCGGCCGTCCAGGATCTCGGGGAAGCCGGTGAGGTCGGAGACCTGCTGCACCGGCAGGCTGGCTTCCTGGGTGAGGATGTGGTAGGTGCCGCCGGTGCTGACCAGCTCCACCCCCGCCTGGTGCAGCGACCGGGCGAACTCCACGATGCCCGTCTTGTCGTACACGCTGATGAGGGCTTTCACCGCCTGCGCTCCATGACTATCCGTTACTCAAGGAACTGTACCCGCTCCCCCTCCTGCCGCACCACCCGCCCGATGACCTGGGCTTCGGGCACCCTGGCCTGCACCGCTGAGACCTGCTCCGGGGCGCAGACCAGCACCATCCCTATCCCCATGTTGAACACCCGGAGCATCTCCTGCTCATTCACGTCACCCGCCTGCTGTACCAGCCGGAAGATGGGCGGCACCTCCCAGGCGGAGCGGTCTATCTGGGCCGCCAGCCCCGATGGGAGCACCCGGGGCACGTTCTCCACCAGGCCGCCGCCGGTGATGTGGGCCATCCCCTTCAGCAGGGGCAGCACCGGCTCCAGCAGAGGGTAGTAGGCCCGGTGGGGCTCCAGCAGCTCCTCTCCCAGGGTGCGGTCCAGCTCGGGGTAGGTGCGGTGCAGCACCGAGGGCTCCTGGTCAAGGCCGAAGACCTTGCGCACCAGGGAGTAACCGTTGGTGTGCAGGCCGCTGGAGGGCACCCCCAGCAGCACGTCCCCCTCGGCGATGGTGGAGCCGTCCAGGAGGGCGTGGCGCTCCACCACCCCCACCACGAAGCCCACCAGATCGAAGGCCTCGTCCAGGTACACGCCGGGCATCTGGGCCGTCTCCCCGCCCAGCAGGGCGCAGCCCGCCGCCTGACACGCCCGGGCCATGCCCTTTACCAGGGCCTCGGTGTGCTCCGAGCTCAGCCGTCCGGCAGCGATGTAGTCCAGGAAGAAGAGGGGGCGAGCGCCGCAGGTGAGGATGTCGTTGACGCTGGCGTTGACCAGGTCCACCCCCAGGGACTCGTACCGGCCCAGGCGGGCGGCCACCTTTAGCTTGGTCCCTACGCCGTCGGTGCTGGCCACCAGCACCGGCTCCCGGTAGCCCTCCAGCCGGTAGAGGCCAGCGAAGGGGCCTACGCCGCCCAACACCTGGGGCCCGTAGGTCCTCTGGGCGTGCCCCTGGATGCGCGCCTTGATCTCCTCGGCAAGGTCCCTATCGACCCCTGCGGTGCGGTACAGATCTCCAGGCAAGGGTCACCTCTCAGCGGGGCTGGTGTGAGCCCAGTATAGCACTGGCGTGGCCTGTCGGCATCTTCGGGTATGTAGTTGGACAGGTCCGACCCCAGCGTGTAGGACTGCGTCATTCTGAGCTTGTCGAAGGGTGGAGAGGGCGGACGGAGCACGGGTGCACCCCGGCTCGCCTGAAGGGAGGCGGGAAAGCCTCCGTGACAGGTGCCGAAGGCTCAGGAACTCTCCAGGGCCAGCTTGTCCATCTCCAACTGCACGGGCACAGGGTACTGGCCCGTGAAACAGGCGGCGCAGAAGCCCCCCTCGGTGCCCTTCACCGCCTTCATCAGCCCGGCAATGCTGAGGTACCCTAACGAGTCGGCCCCGATGTGCCGCCGGACCCCCTCGATGCTCATGGTGGCGGCGATGAGCTCCCGCCGGGTGGCTAGGTCCACCCCGAAGTGGCAGGGCCAGCGGATGGGAGGGGCGCAGACCCGCATGTGGATCTCCCGGGCCCCTGCCTTCCGCAGCAGGCTCACCACGTGGGGAGTCGTGGTGCCCCGCACGATGCTGTCGTCCACCAGGACAACCCGCTTGCCCAGGAGGATCTCGGGGAGGGGGTTGAACTTCAGGCGCACCCCCAGCTCCCGGATGCGCTGGTCGGGCTCGATGAAGGTGCGGCCCACGTAGCGGTTCTTCACCAGGCCATCGCTGAAGGGGATGTCCAAGGCCTGGGAGTAGCCCACAGCGGCGGCCGTCGCCGAGTCGGGCACCCCGATGACCAGGTCTGCCTCCACGGGATGCTCCCGTGCCAGCTCTTTCCCCAGGGCCTGGCGTACCCGGTAGACCAGGTGAGTATTCAGCACGCTATCGGGGCGGGCAAAGTAGATCAGTTCGAAGACGCAGGCAGCGGGCCGGTGCTCCTCCCTGCCAGGCCAGAGGCTGGAGCGCAGCCCCTGGCGGTCTATCAGCACTACCTCGCCGGGCTCCACCTCCCGCATGTACTGGGCGCCGATGTGGTCCAGGGCGCAGCTCTCGGAGGCGATAACCCAGCCACCGTTCAACTGACCCAGGCAGAGGGGCCGCACCCCCAGGGGGTCGCGGATGCCCATGAGGGTGTCCCTGGTCAGGGCGACCAGGGAATAGGCCCCCTGGAAGCGGCGCATGCAGTAAAAGACCCGCTCTTCCCAGCTCTTCCCGGGGGCGTTGGCCAGCATCTGGGTGATCACCTCAGAGTCGGTGCCCGAGGAGAAGGAGCAGCCCCACTCATCGTGGAGCTCCCCTTGCAGCTCCATCGCGTTGATGAGGTTGCCGTTGTGGCCCAGGGCCAGCTCACCCTGGATGCCCTTGACCCGGAAGGGCTGGGCGTTTTCTAGCCTGGTGGAGCCGGTGGTAGAGTAGCGGGTGTGGCCGATGGCGATGTGGCCGCGCAGGCGTTGCAGGTCGGTTTCGCGGAAGGCCTGGGTGACCAGGCCCATGGATATGTGGAGCTGGAGTCTGGCGCCGTCGGAGGTGGCGATGCCCGCGCTCTCTTGCCCCCGGTGCTGGAGGGCGAAGAGGCCAAAGAAGGCGATGCGGGCCACATCCTCCCCCGGTGCGTAGACCCCTACCACCCCGCAGTTTTCCTTCGGCCGGTCGGGCAAGGCGGCGACCTCCCCTTTGGGCGCGCATGGCTGAAGGGCCAAATAATATTATACGCCGCCCCTCTATCTAGGTCAATGCGCTGCGGCCCGTACTTCCGTCAGGATGAAGAACTCCCGGTTGCCCTTATCCCCCCGGATCGGCGAGGGCGTCAGGTTGCGGAGCCGGAAGCCGTGCTGCACTGCCCAGACCAGGACCCGGGCCAGCACGGCGGCGTGGATGCTGGGGTCCTTGATGACCCCACCCCGGCCCACCTCCCGGCGGCGCGCCTCGAACTGGGGCTTCACCAGGGCGATGACGGGGCCACCAGGCTTGACGTGCCGCGCTACCTGGGGGAGCACCAGGGTCAGGGAGATGAACGAGACGTCCACCGTGGCCAGGTCCACCAGCTCCGGGAGCTGGAAGGGATGCCGGGCGTTGACTCCCTCCAGAACGACCACCCGGGGATCCCTGCGCAGGCGAGAGGCCAGTTGGCCGTGCCCTACGTCTAGGGCGTAGACCTGGGAGGCCCCGCGCTGGAGCAGGCAGTCGGTAAACCCGCCGGTGGAGGCGCCCACGTCTAGGGCTACGCTCCCCGCCACCTGGACACCGAAGACGTCCAGGGCGTGGGCCAGCTTGACGCCACCCCGGCTGACATAGGGGAGTTGCCCCCTGACCTGGATCTCCGCCGTCTCCGGCACCGGAGTGCCTGCCTTGGAGACCCGCTGCCCCGCCACGAAGACAGCCCCGGCCATAATGAGGGCCTGCGCTCTCTCCCGGCTCTCTGCCAGCTCCCGCTGCACCAGCAGCGTATCCAGCCGCCGTTTCCCTTTGGCCATTTCAACCTGCTCCCTGGGTCTCGCCTGCTCTCACCTGAAGAGCGCCCGTTAGCGATTTAATTCACAAATTGACACCCTTTCTGCCCATGAATTATAATCCCTCCAACGAAAGGTGGGAGCGATGCCCAAGCGGACCTATCAGCCCAAGAAGCGTCGCCGGCAGCGGGTACACGGCTTCCTGGCTCGGCAGAGGACACCCGGAGGGCGGCAGGTGTTGAAGCGACGACGCTTCAAGGGACGCTACCGCCTGGCCGTGTAGCTTCTTTCCAGCGCCATGGGGAGGGGGCATCGCCTTACGCAAGGCAAACGGATTGCTCAGCTTTTGCATGAGGGCCAGGGGTGGACCAATCGAGTTTTGGTGCTTAGGGTGCTGCCCAGTGGCCTCGAGACGAGTCGAGTGGGGTTCCTGGTGGGGAAGCGGTTGGGAAAGGCTGTGGTGAGAAATAGGATCCGACGCAGGTTACGAGAGGTTGCCCGTCTTACCTCTATCAAAGTGGGATGGGACCTAGTGATCATCGCTCGGCAGGGGGCTCCCGCAGCTAGCTATCACCGCTTGAGGATGGCCCTCCTAGACCTGCTTCAGAGGGCCCAGCTCCTGGACTTCGATGGGGAGGAGGCATCGGTGTGAAACGGGGAGCCCTGATGCTGCTCACCCTCTACCAGCGGACCCTCGCTCCCTACACGCCAGGGACGTGCCGCTATACCCCCACTTGCTCTCACTACTCGTGCGAGGCCATCGAGAAGTTCGGTGTGCTCAGGGGAAGCTGGCTTACCTTGAAGCGCCTAGCCCGTTGCCACCCCTTAGGAGGGAAGGGCTACGACCCGGTACCGTAGCAGGGGTATGCGAGCGGCTGCCCCTGGGAGTTTCGCAAAGGTTAGCGGCACTATCACGAGCACTGGCGTGTCCCTGTTCACCTCGCTCCGTAGCGAGGGGTGGACACTAGCCTCGTCTCGTTCCCTCCTGCCCCTGCTTCTGGTGGCCCTGGTGCTGCTGTTGGTTGGGTGTACCCCTGGCAACATTATTCGTGTCCGGGGTTGGTCGGGGGTTAGCCTTGGTGAGGGCAGGGTATTCGTGGGCACGGTCAGCGGGCAGGTGGTGGTCTTCAACGTGAACGAAGAGATGGAGTTGATCGGGGGGACACAGGCCGTTTGGCGCTTCCCTCCCCAGGGAGTGGAGGGGTCGCCGGGGGTGTACAGCGCCCCCGTGCTGGAGGGAGATACCCTGTATATTGGTGAGTTCCGGGACGACGGCCGGGTCTATGCCCTGGATGTGGAAACCGGGGTGATGCGCTGGCAGCAGAGTGCCGAGGGTCGCATTGTGGGCGCGCCGGTGCTGGCGGGGGAGCTGCTCCTGGTGGGCTCTGAAGACGGCTCTCTGTACGCCTTCCAAGCGGAGGACGGTACCCGGAAATGGAGGTTCCCCACCGAGGGGAAGGTCTGGTCCACCCCAGCGGTCTCGGGGGACACGGTCTACTTCGGCTCCATGGACCATGCCATCTACGCGGT
>JBHIBI010000087.1:0-5481 GCA_046758985.1 Dehalococcoidia bacterium | reverse complement strand
GAGGCGAAGTAGGTGGGGGCGCCGGTGGAGCGCACCAGCACATTGTCCTTGTCCTCGCCCAGGGCCGTGGAGACGAACCACAGGGCCCCCTCCCGGTCCGCCAGGTAGCCACCCTGCCGCAGGATCTCCACGGCCTTGTCGTACTGCCCCTCCCGGAACAGACTCCCCTCGCTGAACCAGAGGTCGAACTCCACCCGGATGCGCCCCAAGTCCTCCCGGATGCGCTGGACCATCCGCTGGAAGCCGATGGCCCCCAGCTCTGCTACCCCCTGCCCCTCAGGGAGGGCAAGGTACCGGTCCCCGTACTCGGTGGCCAGCTCCTGTCCCAGCTCCACCAGGTACTCCCCCAGGTAGCCGTTGGAGGGCAGCTCCGCGTCGTGTCCCAGGGCCTGGCGGTAGCGGGCATACAACGAGCGGCAGAACAGCTCGATCTGGCTGCCGGTGTCGTTAAGGTAGTACTCCCGGGTCACTCCGTAGCCGGCGGCGGCCAGGATGTTGGCCAGGGTGCTGCCGAAGACGGCGCCCCGGGCATGCCCCACGTGCACCGGCCCCGTGGGGTTCACGCTGACGAACTCCACCTGCACCTGCTGGCCTCGGCCCACTTCCAGGCGGGCGTATCCTCCCCCCACCTCCCGGACAGCCTCCACCTGCTGGCGCAGCCAGTCCTCGCTGAGGGTGAAGTTGACGAAGCCCGGGGCCGCGGCCCACACTCGTTCCAGCTCTTCGGCAGCGGGGATGAGGGATGCCAGGCGCTCGGCCAGGGTCATGGGGTCCACCAGGCTGGCCCGGGCCAGGCGCAGGGGCAGGCTGGTAGCGAAGTCGCCGTGCTGGGGGTTCTGGGGATGCTCCACGGCCACCTCGATGGTCTCGCCCAGCGGCAGGATGCCCTGCTGCTGGGCCGCCTGCACCGCCGCCTTCAGCTTCTCAACGATCCGGTCTCGAACGATCATGCCTCAGTTTCGTGCCTTTCTGACTGAGCGTAAGGAAAAATCCATTGTAACACGGCACCCGCTCCCGCCGAGGGCTAGCTGGCCTCCTCTACCACCTGGCCCAGAAACCGGGATACCTCCTGGGCCAGGAGCCGGTGCTGAGACGCCTGCAATTCCGGGTCCTCCTCCAGCATGCGGGAGGCCTCCGACCGGGCCGTCTGGAGCAGCTCCTGGTCGGTGAGGCGGGCCATGCGCAGGCTGGGCAGCCCGCTCTGGCGCGTGCCAAAGAAGTCCCCCGGCCCCCGCAGCTCCAGGTCCACCTCGGCCAGTTGAAAGCCGTCCTGCACCCGCTCCATGGCTTGGAGCCGCTCCGTGGCCTCCGGCGAGGGGGAGTCCGCCAGCAGGACGCAGGTGCTCTGGCGCTCGCCCCGGCCCACGCGGCCCCGGAACTGGTGCAACTGCGCCAGCCCAAAGCGGTCCGCCCCCTCGATGACCATCACCGAGGCGTTGGGCACGTCAATGCCCACCTCCACCACCGGCGTGGAGACCAGCAGGTCCAGCTCCCCACCGCGGAAGCGGCCCATCACATCCTCCTTCTCCTTCAGGGACATCCTGCCATGCAACAGGCCCAGCCGCAGGTCGGGGAACACCTCCCGGGAGAGGCGGTCGTACTCCTCCATGGCAGCCTTGGTCTGGATGGCCTCCGACTCCTCAATCAGGGGGCAGATGACGAAGGCCTGCCCCCCCTTCTGCACCTCCCGGCGGACGAACTCGTAGGCCACCCACCGCTTCTCGGGCGGGGCCCAGCGAGTCCGCACCCCCTGGCGCCCCGGCGGGAGCTGGTCGATGACCGCAATGTCCAGGTCGCCGTAGAGGGTCAGTGCCAGGGTCCGGGGGATGGGCGTGGCCGACATCACCAGCACGTGGGGGCTGGTCCCCTTCTGCCGCAGGGCAGCCCGCTGCACCACGCCGAACCGGTGCTGCTCGTCCACCACCGCCAGGGCCAGCCGGGGGAGCTCCACCTCCTCCTGGATCAGGGCGTGGGTGCCGATGAGGATGTCCAGGCTGCCCTGGCTGACCCGCTGCTGCACGTCCCGCTTGGCCGAACGGCTCAGGCTCCCCAACAGCAGCCCCACGGATACGGGCTGAGGGAGAGGGTCCAGGTACACGCTGAACAGGTAGTCCTGCTGCACTGGGCGCGCTAGCCCGCCCAGCAGCCTGGAGACGGTCTGGAAGTGCTGCTCCGCCAGCACCTCCGTGGGCACCATGATGGCCCCCTGGTAGCCGGAGGAGGCGGTGGCCAACAGGGCCGCCAGGGCCACCACCGTCTTGCCACTGCCCACCTCCCCCTGGAGTAGCCGGGCCATGGGAGGTGTGCCCCGCTCCATGTCCGCCAGCACCTCCCCCAGCACCCGCTGCTGGGCCTCGGTGAGGGTGAAGGGCAGCGACCCCAGAAAACCCTGCAGCACCTGGGGGTGGGCCTCGATAGCCAGGCCCTGCTCGCCCTGCTGCCACTGCTGGCGGCGCTGGAGCACCGCCAGTTGCAGCAACAGCAACTCATCGAAGGCCAGGCGATGGCACGCCCTCTCCTTGGCAGCCAGGTCGTCGGGGTAGTGGGCCTGCCGGACGGCCTCGGGCAGCGGCGGCAGGCCCAGCCGCTGCCGCATCTCCTCAGCCAGGGTATCCTCCAGCCGGGGCAGCCACTGTCCCAGGGCCTGCCAGGTGATGCGCCGCACCGTGCGAGAGCTCAGCCCCTCGGTCAGCGGATAGATAGGCACCAGCCTGCCGGTGTGGATCAGGCTCTCCTGCCGGGCCAGCACCTCGTACTCGGGGTTCTGAAAGGAGAGAGCACCCCGAGAGAGGCCAACGCGACCGCTGAGGACCACCCGGGCGTTGGTACGCAGCTTCCGGGCCACGTACGGGTTATTGAACCAGACGACCCGCACGTTTCCCGTCTCGTCGCCCACCACAGCCTCGGTGCCCTTCCCGGCTCCACCCAGCACCTTCTCGTGAGCCTCCCAGACGGTGACCACCGTGGTCTGCTCCTCCCCCACGGTCAGCTCCGCCACCGGGGTAATGCGAGAGAAGTCGATATGCCGCCGTGGGAAGAGGTACAGCAGGTCGCGCACCGTGGCCACCCCCAGCTTACGGAGCTTGGGGGCCACCCTATCGCCGACGCCCCACAGGGTGGTCACCGAGGAGTCCAGGCTCAGACCCGGGGGAATGGGGACCTGCCTGGGGGGCTTGGCAACCTTCGGGGTGATGGCATGTTCGGGGACCGAGGGAGCGGGGGCCTCGTCTTCTAGCAGGGCCAGCCAGCGGGCCGCCCAGCGCTGGCGCTCCTCAGGCTTCATACGGCTGTAGGTTGTCCCCGCTAGCTCGGCGGCCAGGGAGGGCCGGTCAAGGCTACGAGCTATCTCCCGGGCCCACCGCTGGAGGAACCGGTCCAGCCCCCCCATGACCGCGGTATCCTGGAACTCCCTGGCCCGTTCCAGCCTCAGGATGTTCTTGAAAGAGTCCAGTCTGGATATGGCCGTGGGGCCTTGCGTGCTCATAGCGGAAGCTTAGCACACCCTCCCCGTAGTGCCCAAGAACTCCAGAGGGTGGCAGACGGCCCTACCCGGCCCGGGCCGACCGCACACCGACCCCCACTGCCCCCGGGCCGCAGTGGGTCCCTACCACCGGCCCGATCCTGCTCATCAGGATCTGCTCTGCCGGCAGCAGGTCGCTCAGGCGCTGGCGCAGCTCCTCGGCCTCCTGGGGTGCCGTGGTGTAGCACACGGCTAGCTCCTGGACCGGGGCCAGCTCCCGCACCACCGCCACCATCCGGGCCAGGGCCTTTTCGCGCGTGCGCACCCGCTCCAGCGGGTGTACCTCGCCATCCCTGATGGCCAGGAGGGGCTTGATCTTCAACAGGGCCCCCAGGAAGGCCTGGGCCTTGCCGATCCGTCCACCCTTCTGCAGGTACTCTAAGGTATCCAGCAGTCCGAAAAAGTGGATATAGGGGAGGGCCCGGTTCACCTCCTCCACCGTTTCCTTTCTGCTGGCTCCCGCCTGCACCGCCCGAGCCGCTGCTAGCGCCGCCAGGCCCAGCCCCACGGACGCCTGGAGCGCGTCCATAATCTCCACGGGGCAGTCCGGCCCTATCTGCTGCCGGGCCGCCAGGGCTGAGTTGAGGGTGCCGCTGAGCTTGGAGGAGATGTGGATGGAGACCACCTCGTACCCCTCTGCCAGGAGCCGCTGGTACACCTCCAGGAAATCCCCCGCTGAGGGCTGGGAGGTGGTAGGCAACCGGGGGCTGCTCACCAGTCGCTGGTAGAAGGCGTCGGGGGTGATGTCCAGGCCATCCCGGTACACCTCGGTATCGAAGTGGATATTCAGGGGCACCACTATGATACCCCAGCGCCGCACCTCCTCCGGGGGCAGGTCGGCCGTGCTGTCAGTCACCACCTGGACCGCCATGGGTGGCGCGCCCTCCTCACTCGATGGAGATGAGGTAGGAGTAGTGGGGCTGATCCCCGTGGACCGTCTCCACCTCCACTTGAGGCAGGTTCTGCCGAAGGTAGGCCGCCAGTTGTCCTGCCTCCTCTTGGGAGACCCCTGCTCCGTAGTACAGGGTGACCAGGCTGCCCTTGCCTGGGCCCACCCTCGTCAAAGCATCCTGGACCACCTCCGGGAGGGAGTCACCAGCGGCCGCCAGGGTACCTTCCAGGAGAGCGATGGTCTGCCCCTCGCCAACCTCCACTCCGCCGATGCTCACCGGGCGGACAGCCCTGGTCACCTCCAGGGTCCGGACGCCGCTGACTGCCTGCTCCATGGTCTTGAGGTTGGCCTCCAGCCCCTCCTCGGGGTTGAAGGCCAGCAGCGCGGCGACGCCCTGCGGCAGGGTGCCCGTGGGGATAACGTGCACAGGCCGGGAGGCCAGCGAGGCCATCTGGCTGGCCGCGGGCACCGCGTTATCATTGTTGGGTAGGACGATGACCCGCTGGGCTGCGGTCGCCTCCACCGCCGCCAGGAGCTCCTGGATGCTGGGGTTCATCGTCTCCTGGCAGACCACTACCGCGGCGGCTCCTAGATCCCGAAAGAGCCGCACAAAGCCCTGGCCCCACCCCACAGCCACCACCGCCACGGCCATCACCCGCCGCTGGCGGTGCCCCGCAATGAACTCCTGGTGCTGCTCGTCGATGTTGTCGATGCTCACCTGGCTCAGCTCGCCCAGGGAGCGGGCGTAGTCCATCAGGGGCTCAGGGTCGGCCACGTGCACGTGCACCTTCACCATGCTCTCGTTACCCACCACCACCGTGGACTGGGCCAAACCGTCCAGCCTGGCCCTGATGGCATCCTGGTCCAGGTCCTGGCCCTGGATCAGAAATTGGGCACAGTAGCCGTACAGCTCCTCCTCGGTGGCCGCCAGGTACTCCTCCCGCACCGAGGCAAGGGGACGCTGGACCGTCCCTACGGGAACAATCAGCTCCATCTCCCATCCTTCCACCGGCTCGCCCTTCAGGCTGCGGAAGGCTCCTTCCAGGAGCACCACCAGCCCCTGACCACC